>NZ_JCACHA010000818.1:0-63639 GCF_059503625.1 Skermanella sp. | reverse complement strand
ACCGTCGCGGCCCTTGAGCAAGGCCGAACCCGATGTTGGAGACACCCATGACCATCAACTACACCCCGGTCAGCGGCGCGGGGTCGCTCATCTATGCCGGCCATCTCATCCGCCAGCGCGGCACCATGCTGAACCTGACGGATATGTGGAAGGCGGCCTGCGCCCCGGACAACCAGCGCCCCAGCGACTGGCTGGCGCTCGACGAGACGGGACGGTTCCGCGCCTATGCGGGCGCCCACGCGACCGAGGCCGAACGCGCCACGGCGGAAAATACCGGCCAGGACGGCATTTTAGCCGGCTCCGGCGCCTCCACGACGGAGGTCGAGGGCGCCGCGGCGGAAAATGCCGGCCAGGACGGTATCTTAGTCTGCGACGGCGATGGCCTGGTCGCCACCCTGCGGGGGCGGCTGGGCGGCACCTGGGCGCATTGGCAACTCGCGCTGTCCTATGCCCGGTACCTCTCGCCGCAGTTCCACCTCTGGTGCAACACCGTGGTGCGCTCCGCCATGGAGCACCTCGACGGCCCGGACGCCGGTGAGGACCCGCTGCTGCAGCACATCCTGCAGCAGTTCCGCACCCTGCACCGCCGGCTCGACACGGTCGACCGGCATGCGGCGGACCTGATGTTCCTGCTGCTGTCGTCCCAGGACCTCCTGCTCGGCAAGCGGCGGAACTTCTCCAACCGCAGCCAGGCGGTGATCTGCGCGGCGGTGGCGGCTGAGCCCCATGACGGCCAGTGCCCCTGCTGCAGCCAGACCCCTGTCCTCGACGAGGCTGGCCAGCCGCTGGCCGGCGCCGAGTTCGACCACTTCTTCCATCGCGGGCTCAACCGGCCCGAGCATGGCTGGTTGATCTGCGCCCCCTGCCACACCGAGCTGACCCGCGGTGGCTACCTCGTCCGCTTCATGCGGATGCCCGAGTTCCGCGCCTTCCAGGGCGCCGTGCTCGAGCACCGGCGCCGGGCCAAGCCCGGCGGCACGGCCGGGTAGCCACCACACCCACCTACCCTACGGAGGCCCAACGAGCCCCATGACCTCAAAGCGAGGTCATGGGGCTTTTTACGTTTCCGGCCTGTCTCAAGGTTCACTGGCGCGGGCCGGCCCATCATCCGAGCCGGGCCGGTGGGAGAGTGATCCGGCACGGGCCGTGTGACGGCTCCCGCAGCCCTGGCTGGTTCTCGAGGTCATCAGCCGTCCTTCGGCCAAGGCATCCGAGGCAGCCCCTGCCCTCGCACGCGCGTGCGTGCGCGTGGGTCAAAACCTGCGGACCCCCTGCTGCGTACCCCTCCTGCGCACTGGGAACCCGAGCGGCGTTGACCGCGTGGAAGTGGCGGTTTCCAGGGACTTGGCAGATTAGGCCGGTGCGCACCTTAGGCCGGTACGCACCGGGGTCCGCATTCCTAAGGGGGGTCCGCACTCCCTCAAAGGTGCGTATCTTGGGGGTGCGGACCCCCAAGATACGCACGTTCGGTACGCGTCTGGGTGCGGACCCTTCGGGGATGCAGGCGCCATGCTCCGGAGCACCCAATGCCTGAACTCCCCTGGACGGCAGGCGCAGGCCCCGAAGGCGCACATGCCGTCGTTAACCACCGCGCGAGGGCCGGCCCGAACCCCTCATGCAGTCTCCCTTCAGTCCCAGCACGGGGACCAGCACCTGGCACAGGCAGCCAGCCTTGCCAGGAATTAGCCCCATGGCGTTCGCCTAGGATGACACACGGGCGGAAGCCGGTACCTGACCAGTAGCACTTCCCCCCTGAGGGCCGTCGGCGGTCTTGCTGCTGCATCGTCGTGGGCAACCAGACGGAAGCCGCGTTGTCTGGTTGGAGGGGAGCCTCGCGGCCGACGCTACGGAGGGGATACTCCCAGGTCTTGGAGCTGCCTCTCCACGGAGCGGTCCAGGTGGCGCAGCTCGGGCCCGAAGAGATGCTCGCAAGCCGGCAACATCTGCCAGACGTTGGAGGCCGTGTGCGGAGTAGCCACAGCCACCCTCCCCTGCGGAGGGTCCATGAGTTTTGCGACCTCAGGGCGAGGTCACAGGGCTTTCTGCGCTTTCGGCTCGGCTGGTTCGCCTGGATGGCTCTGGCCGGCCAAGCCCCGGAAGGCGAGGCGGAATGATCGTGAGATCAAGGCCGCGTTCTGTAACTAATTTCGTTATTTCGCTGGGTGAGCAGCCGTCGCCGCCAGGGCCTGTGGTTCGCAGACTCGCTCGCGCGTGCGCACGCGTATGAGTCCCGGAGTGCAAACTCCTGGGTGCAAACCCCCCTGGCTGCGAATGGAGTAACCGCCGGAAAGCCGCTGTTTGACTAGTGTTTTCTGGTTCGCATCCCGGGGGTTTGCACGCCTGGGGGTTTGCACCTCGGAGGGCGTACCTAGGGTTCGCACTTCCAAGTGCGAACCTCACACTCCGCATCCAGCATCAGGCAGGAGGGATGCACCTCCCTTACGCTTCCGGCATTCAGCCGTCAGCGATGAACCTGATCTAATCCCGTTACCTGTCGAGACAGCATCCGGAAGCGGCATACGAAAAGATAAAGTCGGCAATGATGGTGCCGGAGCGGTGAGTACCTGTCCCACTGGGTGTCTAATACCAAATCCCGCTGATCAGAACCCATACAGTAATGCGGCTCCGTCGAGGCCGGGGCGTGCTGCATCAGGGCGGCCCTCCGCCGCGGACAGGTTGAGATCAACGGGATTTGGTATAAGGGAGATGGCCTGAGTTGTGAGAGCTCGGGCCGCGAGGCCATCCTTTGGATACGAACCGATGGCCCTGCATGTCAGGGATTGTTACGGTCGGTAGACCGGGGAGCACGCCATGGCGGCGACCTCGGCCAGGCGCCGCAGGCGGAAGGCCGTGAGCCCAGCGCCGGGCAAGGCGGCGGCTGCAAGCTGCTTGAGCCCCGGCAGGTGGGACAGGGCGCCATCGGCCAAGGTCTGGGCGAGCAGGTCCATCCCCGACGTGCCCGCCGCCGTCCAGGCCACACGGCGCAGCAGGCCCAACGTCACTGCGGCCCCCGGTCGCATGCCGTGAATGGCTGCCACCTCCCGCAGCAGCGACACGCCTCGCAACCCTGCCAGCACCCCGTCCAAGGCCAGGGATGGGCTGATCGCCACCACCACCCCACTCTCCAGCGCCGCCCGGTTACCCGCCTGCCGTGTGGCTTGGCGCAGCGGCTCGGCGAGGTGGCGATGCAGGGTCGCTCGGAGTTGGGGGATGTCGGCCGCAGCGTTGACCGCTGCATGCGCACCCGGCGCTATGGGGATGCGGGCGCCCAGGCCGTTCAGCCACTCCAGCGCCAGGGTACGAGCGGGGGCGATGGGGGCGTCATCGCGGCACAGCAAGCTACGCAGCACTTCAACCTGCTGCAGCCGCCGGAGGGCCCTCGCCTCGGACCACAGCCCCCACAGGATGGCCAGCAGGGCAGCACTGAACACCACCAGCGTCACCCAGCCCATTGCCTCCGAGCGGGCGAATTGATCCTGCACGAAGCCCGCCGCCGACAGGACGAGCCAGCCCAGGATCAGCAGGCCGAGGCCCCCGGCGACCCAGGTCAGAGGGTTCGGCACCGTCGCCGGGGGACGCAGCAGGCGCGGCTCCCAGCCATGGTCGATGCGTCCTGTCGGCATATCGTCCGTGGCGTCGAGCAGGGCAGGACCCATCGGTACCGCCCTGTCCTGCTCTGGGACGGGTGGCATCTCGGCCATGAGGTCAGGGACCGGGCTGCTGACCGCTACAGGTTCACCCTCGACGGGCAAGTCGAACAGGGCGGGTGACACGGGACGATCGCTCATAGGACATCCTCGAGCAGGGCCGTGAGCACGTCGTCGACGCCAAGGTGCGGGACGCCGTTAGAACCGTCGAGGGGCTGGATCCGGGGCGGTTCGAAGACCGGCAGCACGAAATGCGGTCGGTCCCAGAAGCTCTCGTGCGGGTGGCCGGAGGGGACGTCCCCGGGGTCGAACAGCTTTGCGGCATCGCCACCGAGCGGAGTGCCGCGGACCACCTCGCGCGACAGCCCGTCACGCAGGACGACGGCATCGGCAGTCGCCAGAACGGCAGCCGCCGTATGGAAGCTCACCGGCCGGGCCCCGATCGGCTCGCGCGTGCCGCTGACCATGTCGCGCAGGAGGTTGCGCAGGTTCTCGCGTCGCAGGGCTGGGACATGATCGGCCTTGGTGGCGACGAAGGCCACGCGCTCGATCTGTCGCCGGGTCAGCAGGTGTTCCATCTCGGCCGCAGCTTTGGCGACGGGGACGGTATTGCCCAGCATGACACGGGCAGAACGTATCGCAACACCGCCGATCTCCTGCGCCGCGCGACCGAAGCGGTTCCGGCCGTAGGACAAGCTGGCCGCGATAAGGGCCAGCGCCTGCTCGGTGTCGCCAAAGGCGTTCCGGCCGGCATGCAGTGCGCCAAGCACGTCCACCAGCATGATCTGCCGGTCGAACTGGGCGAAGTGCGTTTCGAAGAAGCGCGCCCGCATATCGGCCTTGTAGGCCTCGAAGCGCTCGCGCAGCAGGGCGTCGGCCGTGCCACCGGCCGGATGCGGGGATGCGCCCTCGAGCGGGAAGAACCACATCAACGGTGCATCCGCCCTGGACCCTGGGCACAGGAAGCGGCCGGGCTGGAGCAGGCGCAGGTTGAAGCGAGTTCGGCAGGCGTTGAGGCCGCTGCGATAGAGGTCATGCAGCCGGCGGATTTGCCCATGATCGGGAGCGGCTCCGGCCTCCACCGAGGCCAGCTGCTCGAGGAAGGGGGCACAAGCCAGGCTTCGGGGAGCCTCGCGCAGGCGGGCGAGGGTTTCGCGGGACCAGGTGTCGAAGGACTGCTCGAGCAACGGCAGGTCCATCAGCCATTCGCCGGGGTAGTCGAGGATCTCGAGGCGCAGGCGCCGCGGCCCGAGGCGTTGCCCGAGCATACCCTGGCGCTCGAGCACGAACTCCAAGGCAACCTCGCCGAGGTCCTCGGTATGCGGCGGCCAGTCGGGCGCGGCGGCCGCGAGGATGGCCAAATTGCGGGCGTGCTCGAAGACGGGGACCTCGCCGCTGCCCGGCGGCAGGAGGCGGATGGCTCGCAGCTGGGACGCACCGGTGCGCGTCAGATGGGCCTGGAGACGGGGCAAGGTGTTCAGCCCCCGGCCCAGGGCGAGGAGGTTGGCGATGAGGGAGGTCATGAACACGGTCTTGCCGGCCCGCGACAGCCCGGTGACGGCGAGCCGGACGGTGGTTTCGTGGATTACGGTGCTGGCGTATCTGGTGGCGTCGTAGGCGGCATCGCGGACGCTATTGCGGAGCCGTTGCAGCATGGCGGATGGGCCTGTCTGGGGAGGTGGGAGAAAGGCGGGGCTGAGCTCACCTCCGTCTTGTAGACTATATTACACAGGACGATAAACAACCGTACCATAATACGTAGCCTGATGATCAGCCACACGGCCTGCTGTCGGCATGACAGGCAGCGGGCGCTCAAGGACAGCGGCATCAGGTTCGGGACGAAGAGGCATCCCAGCGGGCAAGGA
Organism: Skermanella sp.; assembly: GCF_059503625.1. Lineage (NCBI taxonomy): Bacteria > Pseudomonadati > Pseudomonadota > Alphaproteobacteria > Rhodospirillales > Azospirillaceae > Skermanella > Skermanella sp. The sequence goes on along the minus strand of NZ_JCACHA010000818.1, from coordinate 58,127 downwards.
CACGCAGGGGGCTTCCGCGATGCGGGTCCGTGCCGCGCGAAAGCCACGCCGGCCAAGCCCGGAGCCGAGCGGCGCCGATGGCGACCCCCGCGTGGATCTTGGAAGGCGGGTCAACCGGCTGCGGGTAGCACTCGGCCTCAGCCAGGAAGACTTTGCCGATCGGGTCCAGCTGGACCGCACCTATGTCAGCGGCATCGAGAGGGGATTGCGCAACCCGACGCTCCTGGTCCTGGTTCGCCTTGCACACGCGCTCGGCGTATCACCTGCCAAGCTGATTGGAGATGATTGAAAGCACACCAATACCTGCACTGTTGAAGAGCTCAGGCGGCGTCTGCGAGGGACATGAAGTCGTCGGTGAGGGCTCGAATGACGAATTCGCCGAGCTGGGACGGATCGTTGCAAATAATCAACACCGGCCCTAGATGGCGCTTATACTCGCCGAAGCCGCTCTCGGCGTACCAACGCTGATTGTAGGTGGCCTTTGGGAAACGGTGACGCAGTTCGCGACCGAACTGACCCGCGGTGGCTACCTCGTCCGCTTCATGCGGATGCCCGAATTCCGCGCCTTCCAAGGGCGCCATGCTCGAGCACCGGCGCCGGACCAAGCCCGGCGGTACGGCCGGGTAGCCACAGCCCCCCTCCCCAACGGAGAACAGCAAGAGCCCCATGGCCTCAGAGCGAGGTCATGGGGCTTTTTGCGTTTCCGGCCCACCCAGGAGCCAAGGCTGGCGCTCGCCGGAAACTAGCTCTGGAACGAGACAGGAGGCTTCGTGACCCTGGTCGGCTATCAGATGGCGCTCGACGCTCCGACGCATCGGCGCGGTTCAGCGCCAGCCAACACCAGGGCAGATTTCGCACATCTCGCGCTTACAGGAAAGTCTGCGGCGGTCAGCCATCCTCCTCCAGGGTGTCGAGGTCCACCGGCTGGATCGAGAACCAGATCGGCTCCGGGCTGCGCGCGGCGGTGCGCAGGATGGGCTTCGCCGCAGACAGCAACTCGTCAAGGCTGCGGAAGGGGTGCACCGCGTCATCGCCATCGCTGGTCCGCATCAGCAGGGCATAGCCGGCTCGCCCCGCTCGCGGTGGCGCTGCCGGCCTTGCCGTTTTCGGTACGACCGCGCCCTGCCCCGCGCGAGACGGAGCGGAAGGTCTGGGCGGCGGTTGGGGTGGCTCAGCCGCGGGTGGTGTGGGCCGCGGTGGGGCCTCGGCCGCAGCCGGCAGCGGATCAGGCGCTGGGTCGACCGGCGGTGGCGGTGCCGTGGGCACCGAGGCTGCCTCGGGCTGGCTGGCGAAGAGGTCTTCCGCGGCGGCTGGTATCGGCGCAGGCGTGGGCTCAGGCCCGGTCGTCGTTGGGCCAGATGTCGGGGCCACGTCGGCATTGCCGGCTCCCTGGCGGCGCAGCCTGCCCAGGATGGCGTAAATGTTGGCTGGCGTGCAGCCATAGGCTGCCGCGACCTCAGCCACTTTGTGCCCCTCCTGGTCGACCCGGCGCAGGATCATTGCACGTTCCTCGCGTGGTATCCGCGGCACCTTCTCGCCCCTCCCCCTTGGCCAGCATCGTGGTGTGCGGCCGCTAGCCGCGGTCGTCCGTGAGCAGGATAGTAGGCGCTCCAGGTTCAAATTTGAATTTGACCGCCAAGCCCACCACGGCCGATTACCCCGGCGAGGGCGTCAAAACACCCTTTCGACCAAGGCTACTCTAAGTCCGGTCGCTGACGGGTTGGCCTGCCGCTGGGGTAGGCAAGCCGCCGGCTTCCGGCTTTCGTGCCTGTGTTACAGCCCGCCTGCGGGATGGATCGCGGCCGCGCGGCTCTCCGTTGGCCCCTCCCAGTCAGACGGGCTGGTTGGCACGCCAGTGCGGGCACCAGAGCGTCCAGTCGGATGGCCAGTAGATGCTGGTGCGGAGGGGGTTGCCGGGCGCATCCCCAGTTGGGTGTAGCCGGTTTGAATCCGTCTTCCACAGCCAGATATCAGTCCACGGTGGCGCCGGAGATGCGGACCAACTCGGCGACCCGAGGCAGCTCGGCGGCGAAGAAAGCGGCGAACTCCTCCGGCGTGCTGCCGACCGGCTGATAGCCAAGCTCCTCCATGCGGCCACGCGTCTGCGGCGCCCGCAGCGCCGCCGCGACCTCGCGCGAGAGACGCGCCACGGCTGGGGTCGGGGTACCGGCCGGCGCGAACAGGCCGAGCCAGCTGTTGAACTCGTAGCCGGGCAGCTCCTCAGCCACAGCCAGTACGTCCGGTAGCTGCGGGGAGCGCTCCGCCCGGGTGGTGCCGAGCACCCGGACCTGACCCGATCGCACTTGTTGGATGGTCTCGACGAAGGGGGTGAACATCAGATCGAGCCGTCCTGAGATAAGATCAGCCATCGCCGGCGCGCCGCCGCGGTAGGAGACCTGGGTGAAGCGGATGCCGGCCCGGTGCTCGAACAGCGCCGCGGCGAAGTGCTGCGAGCTTCCGGCCCCAGCGATGCCGCAGTTCAACTTTCCCGGCTCGGCTCTGGCGCGGGAGATAAGCTCCGTGACGCTACGCACCGGCAGGGATGGGTGGACCACGAGCAGGCACGCGCTCAGGGCCACGAGCGAGACCGGGACGAAGTCGCGGACCACGTCGAAGGGCAGGTCGCGGTACAACGCCGCGTTCGTAGCTTGGGACCCCATCGAGGCGACAACCAGGGTGTGTCCATCGGGAGCGCTGCGAGCGACGTGCTCGGTTGCGATGTTGCCGGCCGCGCCGGTGCGGTTCTCGACCACCACGGATTGGCCGAGCCCGGCGGTGATCCCCTGGGCGATCACGCGCGCGGTTGTGTCGGTGCTGCCGCCCGGGGCGAAGCCGACGATGAGGCGGACCGGACGCTCGGGGCTCCAGCTGGGGCCCGGCACAACTGGCTGGGCATGCGCGTGGATCCCAGGAAGGACCGGCACCCCGGCGAGTGCGGCAAGCAGGCGGCGGCGGTTCATGGGCGGGCTCCTCCGGCGGGGACGTCGGCCGCATTCGCTGCAGCCTGATTGGGGTCCACGATGCTGCAGGAGGGACGGCCGATCAATCTGCCGGTCCAGGCTGTCTGCCCCGCCGCGCCTGGCCGCCCTGCGCCCGCGGCGGTGTCCGTCGTGGGGCCATGCGACAGTGCGGTGTGCCGCGACGGCTGGCAGGTTCACGGCGATGGGTGGGCATCAGCCGCGCGTCGACGCCAGGGCTCTGAGGAAGAGATCCTCCGGCAAGGCCGCCTCCGCCTCGATGCCAACGGACAGACGCAGCAGGCCGTTAGTGGTCCCAACGGCCCGCCGGGCGTGGGAGTTCGTACTGGCATGGCCGCTGATTAAGTGTCGATCATCCTCTCGCACGAGGTCAGCGGCACGGATGTTCCCTGGGGCCCAGGCCCTCCACGGTCAGCAAGCCCGGCGTCAGCAACCGGCTGGAGTGTCCAACAGTGCCTCGGCCTGTTGGATCAGTCTGCGCAAGCTTGCAGCGACACGGCTCGCTTCGCCCCGGAGCCGCTGGCCGGCGATGACCTCGGCGCTCCGGCCGCCGTGCTTCCAGGTCGCCCGGCGGCACCGCTCCAGCCCTTCGGCTGTTCGTGCGCCGGGTCGGGGCTTCGCCGGGGACGCGAGAGGGTCGCTCATTTTTGGCCCTCCCCCCTGTCCATGCGCCCCGAGATCACGGCTGCCCCGCCTTCCTGCACATTCACGTACTGGACCGTCACGACTTGCCGGCCCCCGTTCCGCAGCCTCTCCAGGGTCAGCATGCCGCGCTGTGAAGCCTCCAGGGCCCTTGCCGCAGCCCGAGCCATCCGGGCTGCCTCGATGCTCTGGACCTGCTGTCTGGGCTCGGGGGCAAAGGATTGGATGCCAGCTGCGAAGCTGTTCGCCCGGGCAGCCAAGGTCACTCCGAGCTCGTGCATCGCCGCGATCTGGTGAGCGAGGTTGCGCTCCAGCGCATTGCGCGCGCCGATGCTATCGGTCATCTCCAGGCCCAGGGTCAACGCTGCGCCCGACACCTTGCCCGTGAGGGCCAGCCGGTGCTCGGTGGCTTCGGCGGCCAGGAGGTCAGGCGGTTGCCGCACCTCATCCTGGTAGGGCGTAGGCTTCTCGGGATCGGCCGAGGCCATCTCGCCGCCTATACCGGGACTGAGCGGGCTGCCCACCACCTGGAGTGGATCGCAGAGGCGATCGGCTTGGCATTCTAGGAAGGCGGCATCGTGGCTCTCACGCTCGGCGCCATGATGGTCCCCTCGCTCGCTCATCTGGCGGGCTCGCAATCGCCGTCTGGTAGCGTCCATCTTCATTACGCGGCCCAGTCTGGCGCCGTCATTGCGGATGCGCTTGTCTACGAACACACGCAAGCTCGGGTCGTATGGGGTATCGGGAACGTCGCTCATAAGAGCTCCAGGCTGGGGCCATCGCCGCATTGTCGGCCGGATCGGCATGAGAAGGTGGACTGCTTACCCGCTTCTCGATGCCGCTCTTTGTGGTAGGGCCTCAGTTGAGCGGCTTAGTTTCAGGTGCGTGGCTTCGTCCGTTCACTAGCAGCGAGGATCGGATTCCTCATGTGCTCATCTCGGCCCGGATTAACGACCGCCATCAATCTCTGAATCAGAGGACGGGGCAGACCTGTGCAAAACTGCCTCCCAGGCACTAACCGGTTCCTGGGCCGCTGATGCTTGGTTAGGTGGGGGCGGCGGGTTTGACACCTCAGGCGTCCCGTCCAGATTGAAGAGAACTAGAGGGCCGAGCACCGCTTCGAGTTCTTCCCGAAGGCCGTTCAGGCGATCAAGGCGGGCCCAGGCCACTCGGGTTTGCTGCCCCCGGCCCTGCGGGCGGTAAGAAACCTTGACCGGGGTATTTCCCCCCCATTCCCCTTCGAATAGGTAATCATAGGGGAATGGGGGGGAAATCGACTCTCTATTCAGGCCAGCCCGGTGGAGGGCATGCTCGGCTGCTTTAGGCGTCTCGAAGACATCGGGGTAGGCTTTCGACGCATCGCTGGGGCTGGTGAAGATCACTCCTCGGCAGGCCATGCGCTCAACCTGACTCGGCGCGAGGTCGGCCCATCTATGCAACTCGGCCAGTTCCAGCGGAGTCGCTACGGCGGCCAGCAGCCACACCCGGACCGGGTCAGCGCTGGTCCGGTTGATCCCTCGGGCCCGACCGATCGCTTGCACTACCTGGTTATCGGCGATGGCGGCGCGGACCGCCTCGGCGGTTGGGTCTTCATAGACGCGGACTTCGATAGCCCGGAGGATGCCGTCTTTCATGCGAAGGCCCCGGCTCTGTTTTGCAGGACTGGCGAGGTTGATGGCGCGGCCGGTCAGGGCGGCAGCTATCTTCCGAACATCGGTGGCCTTGGGCTGCGGGTACCCGATCACGAACAGGTTGCGGACCTTCCGCCAGCGGTCATGGCCGGCCACGGCGTTGAAGTGTGCCGTCTCCACCCCGCGCAGATTGGCAAACTGCGCCTTGATCGCCTTATAGGTCACGACGAGCGTGCCGACGCCGCCATCCCATCCAATCTGGCCGCGACTGATGCCCGCCACGAAGTCGCGGAGTTCGGTCACGCGCTTCCGCTTGCCTCGGTCCGCAGCGCTTTCCCTCTGCTCTTCCTGACCGCTTTCGGCACCGACGAGCGCTTGCTGCCTGGAGTAGGAGAATAGGCTCGTCTTGCCGAAGCCGCCGACCACCTGATGCACCTCCATGTGAGGCGCCCGAATCCGCACCGGCTTGGCTACCTCGAGGTCGGGCAGGTACGGCTTCACCAACTCAGCCGGCAGCGTGGCGTCCAGCAGGAGGATCGGGAGGCCGTTGATCGCTTCCGACACCTCGCGCCGAGTGTTCAGGGCAACCACCCATTGCGCGCCATCTTTGCCCTCGCGACGCTGGAGTTCGGCGCGGCCGGTGGCCTCGTCCTGGCTGCCGAGCAAGTCCTGCAGGATCGTCCAGAATGCGGCGAAGCGCGGCAGCTGGGCGTTGACTCCGGCCATTTCCAGCGCCTTCTTCCGGTCCTGCGCGCTCATACCCGGCCGCTGCAGACCTTCGCGCTTCCGCTGCCATTCGAGCTTGCCGGCCAGACCACAATTTTCGGCAGTCAGCCCGGCGTCCACCAGCGCGGTACGGGTGACATAGCCCTCGGGGTGATTTTTGAGTGCCCGCTCCACTTTGGCGCGGATAGTGTGCAAATCGTTGGTCGCTTCGTCGTCGACCACCTGGGGCTTGTGGTCCATGCGGAACACCGGTTCGGCCAGCGGATCGGCGGCAAGGCCGTCGAGGGTAATGAAGCGCTCGGTCTGAATGCCATCCTGCCACCAGGCTTCGTCAAGCACGACCAGACCGAGGTTATTGGTGATGCCCTTTGTCGGGCGGAAGATCAGCTCATGCGCGCCAATGATAATATCTGCCGCGTCAACGGCTTGGCGCTGGCGCTGATACCCGCATTCCCCGAAAAAGGGGCAGCGACCTTCCGAACTACCGCACACCGCCTTGTCCACGCTCTCGCCGCCGGCCAGCGCCGAGGCGACGCTGGGCAGATCCAGGCACATCTTCTTGCCCAGGACCAACGGGTCGTCCTGCTCGCGGCCGCGGTGGATTGCGACTCTGACACCGGCTAGCTCGACAAAGTGCTTCTCTGCATCGCGGCCAAGGGCAATAGTGGGCACACCCCAGAACACGCGGCTAGGGCGGCATTCCTCCCGCTGACGGTAGCTGAAGCCGGCGACACATTCTCGGCCAATGGTACTCTTGCCACCGCCGACATCGATGGCGAGGCCGAGGTGACGGGGCTCGCCACGTTCACTCTGAGGTGTGGCGTGCCAAACCTCAGATTTGGTCAAGAAGTCGTCTATCAGCTCTTGAAGCCGGGCCCGCGCTGGGGAGGCGTCATGTCCGGGGGCGTCGTGGAAAGGGCGCACACCCTCTGGAGCGTCGTGATTGATGTTGTCGGCGAGGCGGAAGGCGCCTTCAATGAGGGCATTCAGGTAGAAGTCGGAGCAGAACCGCTCGATGTCGGCGGCGGCGTGCATCCCGGCTTCGCGCTCGACAGCGGCGCGGATGCCGGCCCGGCATATCTGCTTCAACGCGTCGGTATCTCGCTGGCGAACCGGCGTCTGCAGTGCATAGAGCATAGTCGCCCGGCGCAGCGGGTGGTGCCAGCCTTCGTGACCCTGCGTGTCACCCAGCAAGGCGAGCGCGGCCTCGACGGTATTGGCCGCGATGCCGGAGAGCCCGGCGCCTTCCAGCGTGCGCGTCCGCTGGGCTGCAACTTGCGCCTGCAGGGCAGCCAGATCGATTGCCGGTAGCACCACGGCATCGTCGCTGCCTTGGCGCCAGCCGATGCGCCGCGGCAGCGGGTCATGGCCGCCTTCGATGATGGGATCCGCGATGTAGTGAGGCTGGGCTGCTTGAAAAGGCGCACGGTCCACCAGCGGGGCGTGAACCTTCATGTAGGCCCTAATCTCGGCGTTGCCGATCGGCTCAGCGAGCCAGAAAAACAAATGCGCTTTCAGGATGCCGACCTTGAAGCCGGCCGATGCCGAGAGTTGCCAGAAGCATATCGCATCATGGAAGCACTCGGGAAGGAGATCATAGATCGCCACATCGATAACGGCCTCCGGGTCGCCGGCGAGGTCAGCCCAGGCCGGCAGCAACCACCCGTCGATATCGAACATGACCCACCGCAACGGGGCTTCGGCCAGCGTCGCTGGGACGCCCGCTTTGTCGATCTTACGGCGCCGATAGGTAAGGCCCGGCCGCTCGGCCATCTCGGCGCGCACGGCTTCGGTAGGAACGCCGCGTACGATGAAGGCCCGTGGATCGCGCCGCACGACGTTGATGACGGCGGCCACGTCCTCGAGGTTGGCGACGGCACGCTCTTCGAAAAGGAAGCGCGCGCCGGCGTCATAGGCGATGCTGATCCACTGATTGAGGGTCGCATTCCAGCGCCACCGCTTCGTGGCAAAGCGCTCGCCATCGCGGGTGCGAGTCGTGCGGAGGATGGTGATGCTGCCACAAGTCAAGCAGCACCAGTTGTATACAGCTTTGCTACCTTTCCACCGTGCGCCACGATCTGTTTCCAAACAAACAATATATTAAGTGTATGCGCCTCGATTTCTATTTTATTCATGACAACAACATTCTACGACACCGATATCGTCATTAGTTTCCCTGCCGCCGTTTTAACGTCTTTATTCGAGTGAGCAATATCAGCCAACAGATCTGCCGCAACCGCGATAAGGCTTAATGGAATTTGAACAATGCGTTGCACCTGTGTTTTCCCCACACTGATGTGTCCGCTTTTTTTCGAAGAGAGAAAAGTGTGCATTCTTGAATGAGACTGGTGGACGCTGAAATTTATTGCCATCGCTACACCGCGCTCAAGGTTCACACTAAGACTGCCCTCAGCCATGCTAACTGCCCACTGCCTACGCGTAGCTGTGTCAACACAAGCTAAAGTCTCAATAGAAAACTGCAAAAAATGCCCTAAATTTGCATCTTCTCTCTGATGGTCCTCATATGGTTTTCCGGCGGCGTCGAAGCTTAAGCCTTGCTGCCAAGTCCGTAATTCATCAACCACACGCACGGCATCGGCCGGTTGTATTGCAACCAGGGAAAGCATTAGATTTGCTAAATGACTTCCTGTGGGATGAGCTGCGTTTTTTCCACCACCAGGACCACTAACAGGCCAGAGTTCCCGTCGCTCTCCACTTGCATCCACAGCTTCTTTAAGTGCGCGAGCATAACGAAAAAGGCTAGCACTTTTCATGCCTAGCTCTGCTGCATAGGCGTCTATAGCGTCCTGTGTCGTGAACATGACTTTGTACCAAATGCCCTAAGAGTTTCCCTATTTCTCATCTTCAAGTCAAGCTTAGCGCACCAAACCTGGCTTGAAGAGGCTCGAGGCCAGATCGAACAAGGTAGCGCTGTGCTACGCGCGTCCATTCGACTACAGTCGCAGGTGTTGAGGTGTCTGGAAGCCGATGCCCCCAGTCGAGTAGTGGTCGACGGCGACGACGACCGCCGCCTGCCACTTGCCGGTCGAGGTGGTGGTGAGGTCCATCTCCCACATAACGTCTAGCGTTGGAAGACGCGTGCTTGGCGGCCCCGACTAGATCCCCGGCGGCGATTTCGCCGTGGTTGCGGAGGACCCATTCGGTGCCCGCTTTGGCTTCGTCGAGCCAAGGCGCAAAGAAGACGGCAGGACCCGCTTAACCCTCTAGCATGACGACGCCACTCTAAACGCGAGCTTAAGATCGCAGCGGACAGTGTTGACTGCTTGGCGCAGGTGGCACAACAACCGCGGTTGTTGTGCGAAACACAGGTGATTCAGTTCAGAGAAGGTGGTGATGCCATGTGGTAATCATCAGCGAGCTCGGCAGTCTCACCGCCGACACATCAGCCACACTTCGTGCAGGTCCACAGGCCACGCGCTTCCCGGGTCCGTTCGACGAGATACCCACAGCGGATGCAGTTGGCGCCGTCATCGCCGTCGGCGAAGGGGTCCGCAAAACGCCGCATCCTCAACTTCGGCGGACGTGGCTTTGCATCACGTCGGTTGCGGCCCTCGACGGCCTGCGTGCTGTTCTGCCCTTCGACGGGCTCAGCATCCGCCGATGCTGGCTGCTGCACCGATGGCTCCCACGCCGGCATGACGTGGACGATGGGAGGCCGGTTCTCCGACGCCGTGGGTTGCGCCTCCTGCGGCAAGGCTGGTCCAGGTGGCTTTGCATGAAACCCGTCGGGCCAAGCTTCGGCGTGAGCATGCCATGGTGTCGAAGACGGCTGATCCTTGATCGGGCCCGACAAACGCCGCGCGACATGCACGACTTCCACGACCCGACCGCGGACGGTCCCGCCGCTGTTCTTTCGAGGTGCGGTGACAATGTGCCGCGTTTGCCTGGAAGATGTAGCCTGCCTGGGTTGGCCCGAAAATACGCGATTAGCGTCTGACATAGGTATCCATTTGTAAAACGGCCGCCTCTACAAGGCTGAACCGGTCATGGTCTATTTCTAGTTGACATGGCTGCCGCACCTTCATACTCAAAACTCTACGAGGTGACGGTCGCGGATTGTGACATCGTCCAAATTGCCGAGGCAACCCGGGTAGCTCTCCTAGCGATTTACGGGTGTGTTTGTCTTTTGCAATGTCATTACCCGGTAATTGCGTCGACAAGCTTGTAAGGTAGATCGGTGCAGCAAGTCGCTGCCGCTGCATAGCTGTTATTGATCAGCACCATGGTATGGTGACGCCATGGAGCACGCCGAACCGCCCTCGCCCTCACGCCTGCCCTGGGATTTCCACCCGGCGCTGACCGAGGAGCGGCTCCGGATCTGCGCCCGCATGCTGGCCAATGCACGGCGCGATGCGCTGGCCATGGCCAGCTACGAGCTGGGCGACGATCCCTGGTCGGTCGGCTGCCGCGCCTTTGCCTTCGGCCGGCACCGGCTGCAGCGGGCTGCCAGCTCGGGCGACTACCCCTGGCTCGAGGTGCTGGATGACAGCGCCCACTTCGTCTTCGTCATCGGTGGGAATGGCAACGGCGTGCCGGTGCGCTTCTACCGCGGCGCCGCCGAGGAGCCGACCGAGCGCACCCTCAAGCGGCAGGAGGTCGAGGTCCAGCAGCTCTCCCTGGCACTGGGCGAAGCGGCAGCCGAGGGGCTGGCCTTCCGCCTGGCGGTCGAGACGGACGGCGCTGGCCGGGTGGTCCGGGTGGTGTTCCTGGCGCTGCGCGGCGAGGACCGGGTCGAGTGCTTCTGGCCGGTGCCGCTGGAGCTGCCCGCGACGGCGGCCGCTGGCACCGGGGTCCAGCTACGGTTGATCGCCGATGACGGCTATGCCGGGCCTGACGAGACCCCCAACCGTCCGGCCCCCCTGCCCCCTGCCCTGCCGCGCCGCAAGCCGGCCGCCAGCACCCCGCAGCGGCCGCAGACCACCCTGTTCTAGTCAAGCCTGCCGGGACATCGCCATGTCCGCGCATCTCGCGCCCCTGAGGTACCGCACATGCCGCCCGCAGGCGGTTAGGGGATTAAGTGCATCAGGCACTCCCACCTCGGGCGCCGTCGGTTTGAGCACGCCTTCGACATTGGGGAACGCCACTGGTGCTAGGCACATTCCTGGGCGCTAGCGAGACTATTGGGGGAATCACTCCGGTAGTCGCTGACGCCGGCGGTGGTGGGGGGATCACTCCGGCCCGCTTTCGAGTCGCAGTCGGGTGGGGGGATCACTCCGGAGCGGCTTATCCTTAGACGTGACATCTATCCACGGGGAATCACTCACGCGAAATGGGGGGAAAGCTCCGGGAATCGGGGTTATCCACGGGGGGATTACTCCGTACTTCAACTAGTTAGAATCCTACTACCCTCCTACTAGTCCCCGGAGTGATCCCCCCGTTGACGCAGTGGACAGCGTCTCGCCATGGTCCAACAGCGTTGAGGAAGAGAGCATAGTGCAGGACGCGGACCACGGGGCTCGAAAGCTGGTGCTTGCCCATGGGCGTGACCAAGCACGAGCCATGATGGCGCCCGAACAACGCGGCCTGATCGACATTGCTGCAGAGGTGCTCGGGGACGAAGCCGGCAAGATCGGTATTACCTATACTGGCTTCTGCCTCACAGGCTTGCCACACAAGCGGTTGTCGGACGAGCAAGTCTGGGAGAAGCGTGGCCACCGTGTCGTATTGATGATAGAACCTGGCCGCCTTCGGCGCGGTATGGGCCAAGCGAAGCTTTACGGCGTCCCTTATGGCGCACGAGCGCGTATGATCCTGCTCTACTTGCAGACGCAAGCCGTGCGGACCAACTCCTGCGAGGTCGAACTCGGTCGCAGCATGCGGGAATGGCTTGGAAGGATGGGTCTTACCTGGGGCGGTGAGACCGGGCGCGCCCTGCGCGAGCAAGCGGCCAGGATCGCAGCCTGCAGCCTCAAATTTTCATGGGAAAACCAGATGGCAAGCGGATGGGAGGCAGGGCGCTTTGTCCGCTCCGGGCTGCGCTTCCAACGGGCGGTCGAAGACGCTGGCGGCCCGCAAGGTGATCTCTGGGAAGACCGCGTTGTCCTAGACGAGGTCTTCTACCAAGCACTGCGCCAACATCCCGTTCCTTTGCGCGAAACGGCGCTGCGGGAGCTGTCCGGGCTCAGCGTCAGCCTCGACATCTACATTTGGCTCGCCTACCGGCTACACACCTTGAAAGCGCCGACACCGGTCCGTTGGGCGGCGCTCAAGGAGCAATTCGGCCTCGGTTACGCCGAGATGCATACCTTCCGCCGCGACTTCAAGCGGTGGCTTGCCCCAGCGGTTGCCGCCTATTCGGAGGCACGTGTCGAGGTCGCAGATGACGGGGTAATCCTCTATCCCTCCCGCCCGCCGGTCGGACCGAAGCTGGTCGCCCTCGGTAGCCTCTCTCGTCCGGAGTGATCCCCCCGCCCCCCCTATCCAGGGGAAGGGGTATAAACCATGCGCAACATCTGTTTTGCCAGAACTAAAGTAACGATCTCGCCGGTGCCGGCGTCGGTGGCCAAGTAGAGCACCCTTCATGCTCGCCGCCGCTTGGTGCCGTGCTTCTCCTCTAGTCAGCCACTCGGCCCTAACAGCCGCAGCCCGGTGCCGTCCACCAGCAGGTGCACTGACTCGCTTCCACAGCGCGGCCGCGCCACCTCCAACGCCTCGACCCGGCGGCTCAGGGTCGAATGGTCGAGCACCGCGAAATCGAGGCCGAGCAACTGCAAGATGAAGCCGATCAGGCTATCAGTTTGGCGCCACGCCAAGCGGAACACGGCCCGAGGCGTCAGGGTAGTTGCGATCGCCAGAGCCGGCCACTTCGGCTAACCGCCCAGATATGTGCGGTTCAGCGCGCCAGCCCTCAACTGCCGCCTCGGAGAACCACAAGGCCAAACTACCGCGGACGTGCGGGGCCGGCATTTCACACCGCCCAGTTCGTTGGCTTGTTGCGCTGCCTGGGGATGTGGGGCGCCGATCGGCATCCTCCTTGAAGAGCACAGCGTGCTTTCCTCATGAAGCGAGGGCTTGCCCCTACGCCGGCTTACCCCAACCCGCCCGACCGCACGGCTTGTGCGGCAAGGTGCCATCACTCATCAACGTCGCCTTCCGCGATCCGGAGCTGCTCGGTGACCTCAATAAGGTCGCGGTCGAGCTCGGTTAGTCGGGCGGCAGCCTCGTCCCGTTGTCGACGGAGGTCTGCCTGCCGTGCACGGAGGGCATCGAGGCTGACGCGGCCGTTCGGTACGCCCCCGGCCTCCACGGCCTCATCATCTGCGGTGGCATCAACGATCCGCCCGCCAAGCCTGCGGCCATCCCGCAGATCGCGCTTCAACGCCTCGACTTCGACCCGCTGCACGTCGTTACGGATCAAATTCCGCTCGGTTGCCAGCTGCAGACCGCGCTCGTCGCGCAGCGCCTTGGCGAGGTCGTATGCCGTCGAGTAGGCGGCAGGAAGCTGCGGCTCGGGGATGCGGCCCTCCCGTACCGCGCGGGCGATCTCGACAAGCTTCGAGACCATGCTGTCTGAAAACGGAAACAGTCGGCTCGCGCCTCGGCGCAGAGCACGATCTTCCTCTGGACTCAGAGTTTCACGCAGGTTCAGGAGGGTGCGGCCGATCGCTAAGAAGGCCGTCGAAGCTTTGCCCCAGTTCTCAAAGATCACGGACCGAGCGCCAAGGATTTCACGGATGCGGTCGGGGTTTTGAGCGATGGGCAAGCCCGCGAACACCTCGTGGATGATTTCCCGGCCCTCATCCTGCTGTCGCTTAATCGCCTGTGCCTGACCGAAGCGGCGGTCGCCGGCGACGAGGTCACGCGCATCACCGGCTGCTTCGAGGTCTTTCAGTGCGCCCTTAGCGGCGCCTGCTCGAAGGCGGCTCACAGTTTCACTGCCCGGCGCACGTGGAGCCAAAGGTCATTCATTGCGTCGGCGGCTTTGCTGTTTTCGTAGTCTACGGCTGAGAGGCCCGCCTTGAACGGCGTCATGATTTCTTCCAACTGCGGAATTTCCACCGGCGCGACTGCGCCATACCGGAGCAGCGTGGTTCGGGCGGCGGCGTAAGAGCGGGTGCGGCGGTTCGCACGGTTCAGCACGAACTCGGCGTTGGCACCTGCATCTGTCAAGGTTTTGAACCAAGGTGCGACACTCTCAAGGTCGTCACCGGAGGGCGAAGTCGGCACCAAGACCAGCGAGGCTCTGCCGCACAACTCGAGCATTGGAGTCATATCGTGTTCGACGCCGGGCGCGGTGTCCACGATGGCGAGTTGGTAGCTCTTCACTTGGTCAAGGATTGAGCGCCAGTCGCCCACCTCTGCACTGAAGACTTCCGTTGGAACAATCTGAGGGAGCTTCTGCCGGGCAACCTCGCGTCGCTCGCTCCACCTGAGGAAGGTACCCTGCCGATCGAGATCGGCACCGACCACCTTGATGTCGGCTAAACTAGCGGCGACTAGCAGGTTCCGTGCAATCGTTGATCGGCCACAACCCCCTTTTGAACCGCCAAGTACAAGCATGCGGCAGGTAGCCTTTGCAGCCATCTCCCATCTCCCAAAGTGAGACCGGATGATGCGGGACCGAACTTATGGGCGCAAGCGCCGCTCCAATGTTTTCCCGCGTGAAAAAGGTCCGGATCGGACTTTGGTACGCGGCCCCAGGCCGAAATTCCAGTATTATGAATAATCGAAATGAGAATTAGAAAGGGCGATGTTGCAGAAAGGTCGTAGGTGATCGGACATGAGGAGGGATACGGCGGGGCCTGACCGGCGGAGGAAGCGCTACCGGATCTAGAACTGGTGCGAGTATGATCAGGGCTTGATAGCTCGCGGTGACCTGACTGTGTGGTTCTCGCCGGATCTGGCTTGGCAAGCGCCGGAGGGCACAGGCAAGCGGGGCCGGCCTCGGGTCCTCAGCGACACGGCGATCCAGTGCGCGCTGACGCTGACGGTGTGGTTCCAGTTGCCGCTGCCGGCGGCCCAGGGCCTGGTAGGAAGCCTCATCCGTTTGGCCGGGCTCCGGCTGGCCGGTGCCGCACTACAACACCCTCTCGCGCCGGCAGCAGGGGCTGACGGTGGTCATTCCCTACCGTTCCCGGAGTGAGTCGCTGCATCTCATCGTGGACAGCGCGGGGTTGAAGGTGCTGGGCGAGGGGGAGTGGAAGGTGCGCCGGCACGGCGCTGATCGACGCCGGGTCGGGCGCAAGGTGCACTTGGCGGTCGATGCAGACAATCACGAGGTCCGGGCCGTCGAGATGACCGACCACCGGCACGGCGACGGCGAGATCCTTCCAAGCTTGCTGACGCAGGTGCCGACGATGAGCGGATCGCCGACATCGGCGGCGACGGGGCCTACGACACCCGCACGGCCTACGCGGCCGCAGCGGCCCGCAACGCAGCCCTGCTCGTGCCACCCCGGCGCAACGGCAAACCATGGAAGACGCTGACCGTAGGAGCGGGTGAGCGCGACGAGACCCAGCGGGCCATCAAGCCCCTCGGCCGACGTCTCTGGAAACGATAGAGCGGCTACCACCGTCGCAGCTTGGCCGAGACAGCCATGTCGCGCCTCAAACGCCTAGGCGAGCGGCTGTGGGCCCGTGTCCTGCCCGTCAGGTTGCCGAGGTCCAGATCCGCTGCGCCATCCTCAACACCTACAACCGGTTCGGCATGCCCGACACCGTCGCCATCGCCTGATCAAACCAGAACAGAAAGGTAGTCGGGCCCTTCACCTGGATTGTGCAACAGGGCCCGGACGATGAATACGTAATGTCACCACACTTTCTTGCGGCAGCCCTTCATCATACCAGGCCTAGAAATCTGGTCTCCCCTCTGGGCGCTAGGGTCTGTGACCCGACTGTCTGGCTAACCTGTCTGGCTGGCTCCGATCCGGTCTCCACGTCCGTGCCCCTCTTGCTGCCTTGCCCGGGAGGAACGCCAGCGGGGCGGGATGTTGGCGGGGCGCGGCTGGCCGTTTTCCTCCGGTGGTGTAGCCTGGGCGGCAAGGTGCCCAAAGCGCCACACAGGAGGAAGACCGATGTCCAGGATCCGCAGGGCCGTCGCGGCCCTTATCACGCTGCTCGCGCCGTCGCTGGCACCTGCCCAAACCGCGGCCCCAGTCGTTTCTGACAACGTCGTGCGGGTCGGCGTGCTGACCGACGTCTCTGGCCCCTACGCCGATTTTTCCGGCCCCGGCTCCATGGTCGCCGCCCGGATGGCGGCCGAGGACCATGGCGGCCGCGCGCTGGGTAAGCCGATCGAAGTGGTTGGCGGCGACCACCAGAACAAGCCAGATGTCGGCGCCGCCCTGGCCCGCCGCTGGATCGACACCGACCGGGTCGACATGATCATCGACATGCCGAACAGCGCCGTGGCACTGGCGGTGTAGCAGGTGGGGCGGGAGCGCAACCGCATCATCATCAATACCTCGGCCGCCTCCACCGAACTGACCGGGCGGCAATGCTCGCCGGTCGGCTTTCACTGGGTGCTGGACAGCTACGCCCTGACCAGCGGCATCACCCACGCCGTCATGGCCCAGGGCGGCCGGAGCTGGTACTATCTGACGGTTGACTACGAGGGCGGCTATGCCCAGGAACGCGGCTCGGAAGCCGTGGTGAACGCCGAGGGCGGCCGGGTCCTCGGCCGGGCGCGGCATCCGCTAAACACGGGCGACTTCTCTTCTTTCCTGCTGCAGGCGCAATCCTCCCGCGCCCAAGTCGTGGCGCTGGCCAATGCCGGCACGGATACGGTTAATGCGGTCAAGCAGGCGGGCGAGTTTGGCCTGACACGGCAGGGCCAGCGGCTGGTCGGTTTCTTCGTCAACATCACCGACATCAAGTCGCTCGGTCTGGAAACTGCACAAGGCGTCGTCTCAGTGGATGCCTGGTATTGGAACCAGAACGAGGAATCCCGCGCCTTCGCCCGCCGCTTCGCTGAGCGTCATCGCGGCGTCATGCCGACGCAGTACCAGGCCGGTGTCTATTCCGGCGTTCGCCACTGGCTGAAGGCGATCGAGGCCGCCGGTACGGATGAGGCGATGGCGGTGGCGGCGAAGATGCGGGAGCTGCCGGTCGACGACGTCTTCGCCCGGGGTGGGCGGGTGCGGGCGGATGGCCGGCACGTGCATGACGTGCATCTGGTGGAGGTCAAGAAGCCCGGGGAATCGACTAGCCCGTGGGACCTCTACCGCATTCTCTCGACCGTCCCAGGCGAGCAGGCCTTCCGCCCGCTGGCCGAGGGCGGCTGCCCGCTGGTGCAGCCGTGACGGAAGCCACTATGAGGGAAGCATTGGGCTTCATCGGTCTCGGCGCCATGGGCGTGCCGATGGTCCGGCGCCTGCTTGAGGCCGGGCACCGGGTGCTGGCGCATGACCTCAACCCGGTGGCGCAGGCCGCCGCCGTCTCGCGCGGGGCGGAGGGACGCGACAGCCCCGCCGCCGTCGCTGGGGAGGCGGCCATCGTGTTGGTCAGCTTGCCGACGCCCGAGGTGGTGCGGCAGGTGGCGCTCGGCGTGGCCGGTCTAGCCGAAGGCGATGCGCTGCGGATCTATGTCGACCTCTCCACCACCGGGGCGCAGGCGGCGCAGGTGGTGGCGGCCGGCCTCGCGCCGCGCGGCGTCGTGGCGTTGGATGCCCCGGTCAGCGGCGGCGTCGCCGGGGCCGAGGCCGGCACGCTGGCGGTGATGGTGGCCGGCGACCGGGCGGCCTTCGACCGGGTGCGCCCGGTGCTCGAGGTGATCGGCGCCAATACCGTGCTGGTCGGCGGCCAGGTCGGCCAGGGCCAGACTCTGAAGCTGGTGAACAACCTGCTGGCGGCGACCACCTGGGCTGCGGCCTGCGAGGCGCTGGCCATGGGCGCCAAGGCCGGGATCGACCCCGAGTTGATGATCGACACAATCAACAAATCTTCCGGCCGCAGCTTTCCGGCCGAGCGCTTTGCCACCGGCCCGGTGCTGAGCCGGCGCTTCGACTTCGGTTTTCGGATGGAGCTGATGGCCAAGGACATGCGGCTCGCCCTACAGGAGGCCGAGGCGCTGGGGCTGGTGATGCCGACGAGCCGCGCCGCGCAGATGCTCTATGGCCTCGCCATGGCGGACGGCGGGGCCAATGGCGACGTCACCGAGTTGGTGAAGATCACCGAGGGTTGGGCAGGGAAGGAGATCGCCGCCGCCCGCCGCAACGAGGGCTAGCTCAGTGCCCTAGGGGTTTGTGATCGGACTCAGCGGCAACTGCGCAGAGTAATCGGCACCGTCAGCATAGCAGGAGTTGGCCGCTTGCCCCGGGTCCGGTAAATATCCGGAATGAGATCGGAAGCCGCTAGCTCCCTCTACGCCGGGTTCCGCTTTCCTGCCGAAGTCATCAGCCACGCGGTTTAAGAGCGTCTAACAATTTGGTTTGGCGTGTTTTGAGCGCAGGAGCAGGCCCCTTATCCCCGATGCGCTGTGGGCGGCGTGAAGCGCTACTGCCGCCGAAGCCGAGGGGCGGTCGGCCTCATCTGCCCGACCGCGCGGCCCTGACCGGCATCCTCTTCGTCCTGTAGTCGGAGATCCCGTGGGAGATGCTGCCGCAGGAGACGGGCTGTGGGCCCGGCATGACATGTTGGCGCCGCCTGCCCGACTGGCAGGAGGCGGACGTCTCGGACCGCCTCCTGCGTGCAGTCCTCGACCGTGCGGATAGGGGGACCCATTCGCGCCACGAGGGGTCACCCTCGGGATCATGGACAAAGACCTGATCGCCGTCTTCGAGGGCCTGAACGACACCCTGACGCTCATGAACCAGTCGCTCGCTACCCTGGCGCAGCGGCAGTTCGAGCAGGGCGAGGTGGGACAACATCGTCAAGCTACTGACGCCCAAGCCCCAGGAAGGCCCGTCCCTGACCGAGGTGGTGGAGCGGCTCGGGACCATCATCAAGAGTTCTGCAACTGCCCAGGTTGCAGCGCTTCGCGACCTGACTAGAGCCGTCAAAGCAGTCCCGTCTGAAACCACCGTAGTTCTGTCACAGAGGCAGTCTGGCTGCCCGTGATCACCTTCCGGAAGATCCTGGCGACCAACTCCGCTGAGTACGATGCCGCGCTGCGCGCCCGTGGCAGCCTGACTGTATGGTTCACGGCCGAGGCGATTGCAGGGTGGCGCGCCGAGGCGCGCACTGGCCGGGGTGGCCAAGCGAAGTACTCGGACCTGGCAATCGCAACCGCCCTGACGCTACGTGCCGTGTTCCGCCTGGCGCTGCGCCAAACCGAAGGCCTGATTGGCTCCATCCTGCAGCTGCTTGGCCTCGACCTTGCGGTGCCGGACCACTCCACCCTGAGCCGTCGGGCCGCGACGCTGGAGGTGCCGCGGCCACGCTGCGGGCGCGAGCCGGTGCACCTGCTGGTGGACAGCGCCGGTCTTCGGCTATGCGGTCCGGGCGGTTGGCTGGAGGAGAAGCACGGCACCAAGCGGCGCCGGGACTGGAAGATGCTCCACCTTGCCACGGACGCCGAAACCAGCCAGATCGTCACCTCGGCGTTGACCAGCAGGGATGCCGATGACGGCTCTCAAGTCGGCCCTTTGCTCGGCGGGGTCGATGGTTCCATGGCATCCCTTACCGGCGATGGAGCCTACGACCGAGACGGCGTCTATGCCGAGATTGCAGCGCGATATCCAGATGCGTTCATCATCGTCCTGCCTCGGGCGAATGCGGTGCCGAGCGGCACAGCTGAGACCGCGCCGACACAGCGGGATGCACATCTGCGCTGTATTGCCGAGCGTGGGCGCATGGGCTGGCAGCGGGCATCAGGATACAACTGGCTTGCCCTGGTAGAGGCGGACATCTCGAGATGGAAGCGCGTCATCGGTGACGGGCTACGCTTACAAACGGATGGGCGTCAGGCGACCGAAGTGGCCATCGCTGCCAAGGCGCTGAACCACATGCTCGAGCTTGGGCGGCCGGAGTACATCCGGACCGCATGATCCTAGAACCGAGCAGGGCTCAGTGTGTCCAGGCCGCTGACCCGTGCAACAAGATGTCGCGGTGTGCGACATCCTCTACAAGCCAGGCAGCAGCGGCCTGTCGCGCGGGCTCTAGCATTTCTCTTCGGGCTTGCCCTAAAGGGCAGACTGAGCTTCTTCGCATAGCAAGCCCGAGCGCAGCGCTCGAAACGTCATTTTGCGCTCGCAGATAAACCTACGCGCGCATATAATGGCGCCTCCGTAACGTGAGGTATTCAGTGTCGCGCCTGCGCTTTCTCGCCGCCATTGGAGCGGCCCTCCTGCTCGGCGCGGCACCATCGCGCGCCGATTGGCAATTCACCCGATGGGGAATGTCCGCTGACGATGCTGTCGCCGCCTCGCGCGGCAGCCTACGCCGAGTGCCATTCGATCAAAAATACTCACGCGCCGACTTGGCGTGCGTTGTAAGAGGAAACTACTCGGTAGACAGGGACTCCTTCGAGGCTTGGCTTTGCTTCGATGCGGCTTCCAAGCTTCAGCTTGTGGCGCTGGAGAAGGAGAGTTGCAGTCCGAACCTGTTCGACCGCTACCGTGCGGCGCTCGCCGCGCGCTACGGGACAGGTACCGGCGATCAGCGCAGCCAGTATTCCGAAAGGATCACTTGGACAGATGTGCCCGGCAACAACAGCATCGGCCTTTCCCGTTTCCCGCTGACCGAGCTTTGCATCATCGTGTATCGGCCTGGCGTCACCGGCCTGTCGCGCGGTCTCTAGCCTTCTTCCTCGGGCTTGCCCTCAAAGGGCAGCCCGAGCTTCTTCGCGTAGTAGGCGCGAGCGAAGCGCTCGACCTGTTCCTGCATGGCCGCGATGTTCTTCGAATCCATACGGCCAAGGCCGCGGATGCCGAGGTTAGGCGGCGGGCGGCGTTCGCAGCTACGGGTTGGGGCTGAGCTCCTCGGGGGCACTTTGTTGCAGGGGTCGGCGGCTTGGGCTGCTTCGGGTAGGGTGAAGCCGGGGCGAATCCCCCTCAACCCTCCAGGGACCGCCGTCGTGCCTTTCAAAACGAACGGAAATCGGCGCCACCATATTCCCAAGCAGAAGCACCGGGTCACCAACTGGACCGAGTACGATGCCGGGCTGCGCGCCCGCGGCAGCCTGACCGTCTGGTTCACGCTGGAGGCGATCGAGGCCTGGAGGGCCGAGCCGCGCACTGGCCGGGGCGGGCAGCCCACCTACTCCGCGCTGGCGATCGCCACCGCCTTGACCCTGCGGGCTATGTTTCGCTTGGCGCTGCGCCAGACCGAGGGCCTGATCGGCTCCATTCTACAGTTGCTTGGCCTCAACCTCGCCGTGCCGGACCACTCGACCCTCAGCCGCCGAGACGCTCGAGGTGGCGCGGCCGCGCTGCGGGCGTGAGCCCGTATACCTATTGGTGGACAGCACAGGACTACGGCTGTGCGGTCCCGGCAGCTGGCTGGAGGAGAAGCATGGCAGCAAGCGGCGCCGAGCCTGGCGGGTGCTGCACCTCGCTACCGACGCCGACACGGGCCAGATCGTCGCCTCGGTGCTGACCGACAGGGATGCTGACGACGGCTCGCAAGTCAGCCCCTTGCTCGACCGGGTCGATGGTTCGGTGGCGGCCTTCATCGGCGATGGTGCCTACGACCGGGACGATGTCGATGCCGAGGTCGCGGCACGCCATCCCGAGGCGGCCGTCGTCGTCCCGCCACGCGCGAGCGCGGTGCCGAGCGTCGCAGCCGAAACCGCGCCGACGCAGCGGGATGCGCACTTGCGATGTATCGCCGAACGCGGCCGCATGGGTTGGCAGCGCGCGTCGGGCTATAACTGGCGCGCCCTGGTAGAGGCCGACATCTCCCGGTGGAAACGCGTCATCGGCGACTGGCTTCGCTCGCGAACGGATGGGCGACAGGCGACTGAGGTGGCCATCGCCGCCAACGTGCTGAACCGTATGCTCGAGCTTGGGCGGCCCGAATACGTCCGCGTCGCCTGATCGCAAGCGCAGGCGGGGACGAATGCGTCCAAGCCCCTGACCCATGCAACACGCTGGCCTGGTACTCCACAAAAACAGGTGCCAACGAGACTGTTTTGAGTTTTATGTTGCGATGGTGAAGGTAGAAGCCGGGGAAATCAAATGCCGCTCTATAATCCGCTCGCCGTCATGCGCCTCCGCAGCGACCAAGGCGTCCAACATAAAGTTTCACACGCAGCTTACGGTAAGGTTCGAAACAACAATACGAAGAACCATCAGGGTTGGGATCTTTATGCTCCAGAAGGCACAGATACTTTTGCTATCGCTGAGGGTGTTGTTTTGTGGATAGAACCCAATGACGTAGGCGACTACGGGAAACAGGTTCTTATTCAATTCAATCTTATCGGTTCGTCCGATCAAAGCAGTTCAGAAACTCGATATGCATTCTATGCCCACTTAAGCGAAGTGTTGGTCAAATCCGGAGATTTCGTGAAAGCCAAACAGGTCATTGCTAAGACTGGACTCACTGGAAATGCAAAGAAAACCAAAAACTATCCGCATCTCCACTTCGAGATCCGGGATACGAGCAAACAGCTTGGAAAGGGGCTTGTTGGGCGGGTCGATCCGGCCACGGTGCTAGGCTATTATCTATTAAGCGCAAATTCGGCACAGATTGGTGGCATTGACGACAGTGTAGAGATGGTCTGTCGGGCATCGACGACCCCATTGCCTGTGGACCGCAGTCCTCCGCTTGGCTCGAATGGGAGACAGCCTTAATCCTGGCTGACTGTCTGATTGAACGTCCAGCTCTTGCTGCCAAGGTTGGGGTTCATGCCGTCAATGTGGGGATCCGGACACGGCTGTGGCCCTCATGGCCCGGCTTGGCGCCTCCCGGCTTGCCAAGATCGGCCGGATACCAGGTCGAACACAGGATTGCGCTCGTGCTCTCGATGCCTGCGTCGCTTATTCGCCTTGACCCGCAGGGGGCATCCACACATGCGATAAACCCCCCTTACCGCAAGTGATGCAGGGCTTGCCGCAATCACGGGAAAGCGCCAAGCATAGCGGTTGCAACCACTGCGGATTGCAACGTCCGATCCGCGGCTGATAGGTCGGGATGACAGGGACTTGGTATAAGTCCCTTTCCCTTCGAGAATCGGGCCATTCGCGGCAGCACTTCACGTTCAGCCAAGTTGGGCCGAACTTGGCGGCTCGTCCCGATAGCCAGCTTCACTGTTAAGGGCCACAAGCGTCCATGGAATGTGGACTTTGTCAGCCAAGGTGGGGAACTTGGACTCGTTGATACCAAGTCCCGTTGATCTCAACCTATTGGCGACGGAGGACAGGCCAGCCGAGTTGTCGGATCATTGGTGCGAGGCTTGGATGAGTTGATCGCCGAGACTAGGTGCATTCAGCCCCTAACGGATTTCGAATGGGCTCAATAGGTCAGTCCGTAGTCAGATAAGTATGATGCTTTCGCCTGGATGGCTGACAGAGTCCACAACCCTGCCCTGCTGAAAGCTGATCCTCCCCGGTTTGGGTGGACGGGGGTTTAGCTTGCCATACGCTGCTCGGCCTGTTCGGGGGTGAGATAGCCGAGGGCCGAGTGCATACGGGCTCGATTATAATAACCTTCGATATAGGCGAACAGCTCACGGCGGGCATCGTCACGGGTTGCCCAACGCTGCTGGTGGACGAGTTCGATTTTAAGGGTGTGGAAGAAGCTCTCTATGGGCGCGTTGTCGTAGCAGCAGCCCTTGCGGCTCATGGAGGCGACCGCGCCGATCGTGGTGAGCTGCGCGACGTAGGCCTCGGCCGCATATTGGCTGCCGCGGTCCGAGTGTTGGAGCAGGCCTGCCCCCGGCCTCTGTCGCTGTACCGCCATCATGAGAGCCGAGAGAGTGAGTTCGACCCGCATATGGTCGCGCATCGCCCAGCCGACCACCTTCCGGGTGGCGAGGTCGAGGACGGCAGCGAGATAAAGCCAGCCTTCGCCGGTTGGAATGTAGGTCAGATCGGCAAGCCATACACGGTTGGGGGTCGGCGCCTCAAAGCGCTGAGCCAGGAGGTTCGGCGCGACCGCAAGGTGATGGCGGCTGTCGGTGGTGCAAGGCCGGAAGCGGCGCCCGGCCAATGCCCGGATGCGGTGGCGGCGCATGAGGCGCTCGACGCGGCCTCGGCTGCACCGGTGACCCTCGAGCCGCAGGGCGGCATGCATGCGTCGGCTGCCGTAGCGGCCCCTGTGTCGGGCCTGGAGGCGCCGGATCTCGTCCACGAGGGCGCGGTTCTCAATCGAGCGCGGGCTCTCGGGACGCAACCGCCAGGCGTAGTAGCCGCTCGGCGAGACCTCGAGCACGCGGCACATGAGGCGCACCGGATAGGTGGCGGCATGCTGCTCGATAAAGGCGAACCTCACCTCGGCACCTCCGCGAAGATGCCGATGGCTTTTTCTAGCACGTCGCGCTCCATCCGCGTCCGCTCGAGCTCGCGTCGCAACTTGGCATTCTCCGAGGCGAGGTCGGCGGGAGACGGAGCCGCCGGTCCCGTGGCCGCGATCGATCCCGTCGGCTGCCCGGCACGCGGGCGAGCGGGATCGCCGTTGTGGGCCGCCCGCCAATGCCGCAGCATCGAGGGTTGGATGCCCAGCTCCGCCGCGACCCGCGCAAGCGGTCGCCCACTGCCCTGCAGCAGGGCAACAGCCTCACGCTTGAACTCCAGGGTGAACTCCCGTCTTGCTTTCGCTGCCATCGGATCACCTGCCTCGCTCCTCAAGAGCGTATCAGAGGTGTCCACCCAAACCGGGGAGGATCAGAGGGCCGGTCTTGGAGGCAACGGACGCTTACCCCAAGGTCGGTACCCCTCCCGCGAAACCCGTGCTTTTCCTGTTGCAGAAACCTATTGCCTAAGCGAGTCTCTAGGCACCTACCCTACCGCCATGATGGAGTCGCTTTTGCTTTTTGGCTATGTGCGCGTCTCGGTCGAAGAGCAAGGATCAGATGCTCAAGTCAAAGCACTAAATGCAGCCGGCTGTTCGTGCCTATTTACCGAACACGCCTGCGGTGGACGTTGGGATCGGCCAGAACTTCAACGACTGCTTGGGCAGCTTAGGCACGAGGACGTCGTCGTGGTTTGGAAGCTCGATTGCCTGTCCCGATCGCTTAAAGATCTCCTGCACGTCATGGACCAGATTGAGTGCGCTGGCGCTGGTTTTCGATCGCTCACGGAGGCCATCGACACGACCACTCCAGCCGGTCGAATGATGATGAAGATGTGCGGATCATTTGCGGAATTCGAACGAGCGATGGTTCGAGAGCGAACGAGCGCCGGCCTGATTGCTGCCGTAGCTCGTGGACGGAGAGGCGGCCGCAGACCCAAGCTGACCCAAGAGCAGCGGGCCGAAATCTTGGAAATAGTGATGACTGGACGAGGGACGGGCGCCGAAGCTGCTCGCCAATTCAAGGTCAATCCCGCAACAATCAGTAGGCTGGTTTCTGCCGCCCGGCAGGTCGGCACTCAGCGAATCGCAAGCTAAGCTCAGGTGCCTGAGCAACAACCATCTTCACACCCATTCGGACACCAACGATCTTGACAAAAGAGTTTAGTTCTCCGTTGCGACGGCCCACAATCACAGCAAGTGAAGACATGCCATTTACTACCATGGCTACCAAGATGGCGCCGTCAAGCTCTTGGCTTCCGGGCCTAGAGGGCCTAGAGCTTGAAAAGAGTGTCAAGCCATTCTTGCGATGGGCTGGCGGTAAAACAAGGTTAATGCCATCACTCCTTCCTCATTTTCCTGGCCGGTTCAAAAACTACTACGAGCCGTTTCTTGGCGCCGGTTCAGTCTTTTTCACTGTTCGGCAGCGGGCAACAGGGCGCGCGTTCTTGTCTGACTTAAACGGTGAGTTGATAAACGTATGGAAAATTGTCCGCGAACAACCGGATGATTTTCTACATGCATTAACTGCATACGTAGGCCGAGACAGTGAAGCCGATTACTACCTAATTCGGAGCGAAACACCTATAAATCCGATAGCACGCGCTGCTCGGTTTTTTTACTTGAACCAGACTTCGTGGAATAGCTTGTGGCGAGTCAATCGGTGGGGCGTATTCAATGTGCCATGGGGCGCTAGACCCTTTCGAGGCATCGACCGTTCAACTATACTCGACATAAGTTCGGTGCTGGTTTCAACAGACATCGAAGAGCTCGATTTCAGAGAAGCTCTCAAAAAGCCTCGCCGCGGTGACTTTGTCTATTTAGATCCACCATACCTTCCGGTCTCCGACACAAGTAAATTTGCCGGGTATACCGAGACTAGGTTCCGACTTGCCAGCCTTGCCGATCTGGCCGCTGGGTGTGAAGATTTATCCCGCCGTGGAGTAATGTGGGTTCTTTCGAACCGCGATACATCCACCGTACGAGAGTTGTTTTCTTTCGCGAATGTCATACGTCTAACCACGCGGCGATCAGTTGCAGCCCAGAATCGCAGGGATGTCGAACCTAGCGCTTCGCCTGAAGTAATAATTACCGGATCGGATTACAAAAAATGAACCTCCGCGAAGTTCAGGCAGTATTTTTTTGGCGATATGGAAAGGCTGCTTTTGCAGCTACTTACGGCCGCATTTCTGGAAGTACAAAATATTCTAAAGATTTTCTGCAGTCTCCAGCTGCGCAATACCCCGTCATAGATAGAACCCTTGGCAGAACCGGTAATGCGTCAGTGCCCGTTAGCCATGTATGGCCTGGCGGTGAGAGACCCGGCGAATGGCGAATGTCCGCCGCTGAAGGAGACCTTCGAGGCCAGCTTTCCTGGCTACCAATGAGTGAGTCTCCGTTGCCATGGAGAGTTGGTGATCCTGCTGCCGATTTATCGATAACGATTCCTGGTACTCCACATATAACGACCGAGGCAGGAGCGGATGCCGAGTTCCATTCCCTTTTTGCAAAAAACTTAAACCCGTGGATTGTATCGATTAAATTAAGAGACGACGGTAACAACCTGCATGCTCGGGCATATCTTGGAAATCCTCCTGCGGGGCAGGAAGGAAGAGGCATAGCAACTCTTCCTAAACTGGTCCGCGACGCAATCAACGCTCTTCCCAACAACGTTGGTGGTGGAGCCGTAACTTTCGAAACTCCACCGCCGCCCGCGATTAGGGCGAAGGAGCTATTTCAGCAAATAACAGATTCGCTCTACCGCGACCCGAACGTTTTGCTAGTTGGTCCACCTGGCACCGGAAAAACCGTAGCGCTTGAGGACCTCCGCGCTGAGTTCCTCAGCCAAGCCGGGCGAGTATTTTTTGACACAAAGGCCTGGGATTACGCTTGGAAAGAAATCAGTGCTGACGACCGCCGGGCTTTGACCGTCGTTTTCCACCCCTCCTATGGGTACGAGGACTTTGTAGCGGGCCTTTTGCCCTCGATGGTTGCAGACGGTTTCAAACTGACGGCACGGCCTGGTCCGCTCGTCTCGCTAGCTCATTGGGCTACGGGTGCGCCGCAACGTCGAGCGATGCTGATCATTGACGAATTTAATCGAGGACCTACGGCAGCGATATTCGGGGACACTCTTGCTCTCTTGGACGCTGACAAGCGCCTAGATCGGCCTGAAGGTTGGGGCGCAAAAATTACCAGACCATATCCGCGCGAAGCCATGAATGTTGAGCCGACTTATGCAAACGCGGGTAGGGAGACTGCTGTCGCTACAGAGTTCGGTCTACCTGCTTCCCTTTCAATTGTCGCCGCGCTCAACAGTAGTGACCGCTCAGTTACTCCCCTCGACGCGGCGTTAAGGCGCCGATTCGCAATTATCTCTGTACCGCCGGATTATAACGCGCTTGCACGGCACTTTGGTATCTCGGACATTAGGCTAAACGAAACGTTTGCGCCATCCGACTCGAATCCGGCGAACTGGTCCAAGGAGGAAGTTAAGAGACTGCTGGTTTTAATGCTCCGAAGCCTCAACAGCAGAATTAGCCTAGTTCTTGGAACTGACTTTCAACTCGGGCATGCCTTGTTGTGGCCGGTCGCAGGCACAACAGTTGAGGAACTGACCCGAGCGGCAGCGCATGCATTTGATGACAGGATTGGAGCAACGCTGCGCCTGACTTTCACCGATCAAGACGAAGCATTAGCGGCCATCCTTCGAGCAGGCGACTCTGGTGCCTCACAGGCACCAACTCAATCCGCCGTGGGCGTTTCCCGATGGCACATACCGGCCGACGACATGCAAACAGTTTCTTATCCGCGGTTGGAAATCGTGCCGCAGGCTAGGCGCCCATTTGAAGAGGTGCTTGTAGCCTTTTGGGGCTTGTTATAAATGTACGGTGATTCTCGATTGCTGCCTTGTGTAGAAGGGGAGCCAATATGGGTAGATGCCGCGACGCGTGCTGAAATAAACTTGGCATTTACCAGATTGAAATCGGTGCTTCGCTTTAGGTCATGGCCCTTATCTGATGCTAGTGCAGGTAAGCTTATAATTCAGGGTGTTGTTGGTGCGATCAGCCTGTCCGGCGGCCGAACGTTGGAGGTCACGCCCAAGACAGAGCCAGACGGCGATTGGGTTGCTTCAATCCTGAGCCTTTTACTTGGGCCTGATCGCATTGATGCAGCGGGAGAGCGAAGTGGCGGATTATCGGGGGAGCGAAAGTCTCTTTTGCCCCTGCTAGCTGCGATATACGCCACTAGGCTGGAGCGGGCTTTGCGTCGAGACGGGCCGCTTCTACTGATTCAACAGCATAAGAGCATACGGACCGCGCTCCGGGGGAAATTGGATGCAAGCAGCTGGCTGCGGCATGCGCTCCACCGACCTCATATTTTTCCTACCGAGTTAAGCCATTTGACTGCCGATAACGCGTTCACAAACGCAATGGCGGCCGTGGCTGGCCAGCTCTCCAACTACGCTGGCTCGCCAAATATTCGCGCCCGTCTTCTTGCTGCGCAAAAAGACTTACGACCCGGTCTGCCGCCCAATGCTGCCTCATCGCTGCCTGGTGTCGAGCTTCGGCGTTTACCATCCCAATGGCTCTCGTACGATCCAGCGTGGAAGATCGCTAGCGCGATATTAGCCCGTCGGTCGCTGTTAGGCCCTAGCGGACGGCGAGAAGCGGTCTCAGTCGCCATCGAGGCGTGGCCGCTCCTTGAGCGTCTGCTACAGCGTGGTCTTCGCGCCGCCGCTCGGATCTCGTCGGCTCATGGCCGTTCGATCACCGCGGTTCCCAAGCGGAACGTGCCGCTACTCGTGCAGCCGTGCGGCATTGCTGCTGGGGAGCGGCTAGTGGTGCCAGACGGCGAACTTGCCGAGGGCGGTCGGACCATCGCAACATTCGAGGCGAAGTACGCGGACTTCGTACCGGGCTCGAAGGTGTGGCCACGGCGCGAGGACTACTTCCAGGCTCTCTGCACCGCGTCAGCGTGTGGAGCGCCCCTCTCGGTACTGGTCTACCCAGGGCGCTTCGAGGCTGCCTGCTGGCAGGTCCCCTCGATGAGCGGGGCGCCGGGGCGGGTGGTCGCCCTGGGACTTGGCCTCTTCTCCTACCGTGCGGGATCCGGTGACGACGAGTTAGGACACCGAATCTTCTCCGTCCTCGACATGAAGGCAGGGGCCTGGGAGGCTGGGGTACAGTCCGACGCGGTGGCAACATGACGAAGCAGGCATGGGAGGAAGTGTGTGCAGCGGCGGCTCGGCTGGCCGGCGAACCGCAAACTGCGCGTAGGCTCGCAAATCTGTCCATGATCGCGGCGGCGGTGCATGCACCGAACCATTATCATTATGGCATTCCACATGTTTGGGGCGGCACGACGCTCGCTGCGATGCTGCCGCGTGTAGTTCTGCATCCGCTCCCGCGTCTTCGGGCACAAGACGCGGCCTGGGACCGACTGGCAGCTGCCGCAGCGCGAGTGGCCCCCGTCGTCAACGCACCGGCGGCGCTTGAGGCATGGGTGGCGGAGTGGCAGGCGGCGGGCGAAGGTCGCAAGTCGCAAGGCGCTTATGCAACACCCACCGAGCTCGCCGACCAACTCGCCCGCCTCACACTGAAGCCTCTTTTAAAAAGAAGGACAGTGCGTGTTGTGGATCCGAGCGCGGGAGCGGGCTCTTTGTTGCTTGCGGCGCTCCGCGTCTTGGCGGGCTGCGGCGGGCCAGCAAGGCAGCGCACCGTCGCTCTCCACCTCTACGGTGCTGAGCTGGACCCAGATGCCAGAGAGCTTTGCTGTCATCTCCTATGGCTCGCGTCTGGCGCCCTCCCCTCGGACCTGCCGCTTATCGCTGCGAACATCGTAGTCGGGGACGCGCTATCCTCCGACTGGTGGGCAGAAAAAGCACGTGCTCCCTTTGACGCCCTTCTGATGAACCCGCCTTGGGAATCTCTTCGCCAAGCACTGCCCGACGGCCACTCAGCCGCAGAGGCGAGGAGAGCAATTGCGGAACGCCTCTCCGAGCAACGACCAGGCGCTCCAGATCTGCCTCCGCTCTTCAGCGCCCAGGGCCGCGGCGACAAGAACCTGTACAAGGGCTTCGTGGAACTCGCCCCGCACCTGCTCCGCGGCGGCGGCCGCCTAGGTGCATTGATTCCGGCAGCTCTGGCGTCCGACGCAGGGATGGCGCCGCTTCGGCGGCGCTACCTTGAGCAGATGTCCTTAGAGCGCTGGTCGGTGATCGAGAATGTCGACAAGCTGTTCCCCATCGACAGTCGCTACAAGTTCGGCGTCCTCGTCGGCACTCGATCGGACGCCGGCACACAAGCGTTCGGCGTCCGTGGCATGTGTACTAAGCTGGTGGAGCTCGGCGCCGAGCATGTTCTCGTCCAGCGGCGGCACTTAGAGCAGCTCGGTGGCATCGGCAGCATGATACCCGAAGTTCGCTCCCAGCAAGATCTTCAAATCCTGTCCCACATCGCAGCAGTCGGTTCGCCTTTCTTCGAAGGCGGCAGCCTTGGGAAGGTGCACTACACGCGCGAGGTGGACCTCACACTCGATCGCGCAAAGGGGCTGTTTACGCGCTGGGAGGATGCTTCGCCATCGACGCGCGGAACAACGCCGGTCCAGCGCGTTGCAAGGCGGAATTTGGTGCCCTTGGTGGAAGGCCGCATGGTGGGGCAGTACGATTTTTTCCAGAAGAGCTGGATCAGCGGCTCTGGCCGGACAGCTCGGTGGGAGTCGAATAGCAACCGGTCGTTGTCCTCGTGCCGTCCTCAGTTCGTCATCGCGCCGCGTACTGGTACCGAAGCGCGCGTGGCCATCTGCGATGTGACTTCCGCCACGAACACACGGACAATCCATGCCACGCTCGTCCCAGACGCATGGTGGTGCGGCAACACCGCGCCCGTGCTCGTGTTCAGGGACAGGACGACCGCACTCGTGGGCTTGGCGGTGCTCAACTCGATGATTTTCGACTGGATTGCTCGGCGCTTGGTGTCCGGCCTGCACCTCAACAAATTTTACCTAGAAGCCATGTGGTGGCCGAAGCTTGAAGAAGTGGACTTGCAGCGGCTCGCCGCCGCCGCGCTCACGCTCTCCGATGCCAACCCGCGCTTCGGTGAGGCCGGATTCGAAAGTTACTTGCAGAACCGCGGCGAGGCGGAGGACCCGGTCCGTGCGCACGTCTTGATTGAGCAGACTGTGGCACGCAGCTTTGGACTTACGCGGGCAATGGTAGAAGCCATGCTTGATGAAGACCGTTCAGATCGACGCGGGATGTGGCGCTTCTACGCCGCAGAACCCTGGGCACGGGACGTCAAGCGAATGGTTCTGGACCTCTCTTGCCCCCCGCGAGGTAGGGTCCAGCAGGCCGCTTAGGCGTGCGTGTCGGCCTTGGCGCCCGCGATTATCATCTGACAAAAGCTTTTTTGTTGAGATAGGTGATGACCGTTCCTGTCTCGGTGGCCTCCTTGGCACTCACCTCCAGCTTTCGCGGCTGCGGCTTCAGCCGCACCACGTTCGGACCGCGGTAACCGTCAGCTGTTGCCCGCCTTGAGGTGAAGGCTGCTTTTGACTGATGTCGTGGGCATGGCAGACGACATGGACATGGCGGCTGAGCTCGTAGGCGACGCTTACGAGGCGCGTAAGGGTTCGGTACGGCGTGGTGCCGGCTCCGGGGTTGAGGTCCGGGTTCGGACGGTCCGCCGGCGTAGCTGGTCGGCCGAGGACAAGCTACGGATCGTGAGCGAGACCTTGGTGCCTGGCGCGGTGGCCAAGGTGGTGGCGGACCGGCACGGCATTGGCACCGGGCTACTGTCCACTTGGCGGCGCGAGATGCTGGCCACGGCCATGTCGGGCTTTGCCCCGGTCGCGGTCGTGCCGGAACCTTCGCCGGCCGCGACGGTCGCGCCGGTAAAGGTGGACGTGGTGCCTGGTCTGCTCGAGGTGACGTTCCCGTCCGGGACGACGGTACGCATCAGCGGTGCGGTGGATCCGGCAATGCTGCGGGTTCTGCTGGCGGAGCTCGGTGGGCGTTGATGTTCGGGCCGCCGCCCGGGACGCGGGTATTCCTCGCCTGCGGCGTGACCGATATGCGGAAGGGCTTCGACGGGCTGGCGGCGCAGGTGCAGACGGTGCTGGCGCAGGATCCCTATGGCGGCGCGTTGTTCTGCTTTCGCGGCCGCCGCGGTGACCTGTTGAAGATTCTGGTCTGGGATGGACAGGGCCTAATCCTGCTCGCCAAACGTTTGGAACGTGGCAAGTTTATCTGGCCGCAGGCGGCGAGTGGCGTGGTGTCGCTGACGCCGGCGATGCTTTCGATGCTGCTGGAGGGGATCGACTGGCGGATGCCGGCCTGGACGGCACGGCCGGAGACAGCCGTGTAGCTGGATGCCGATTCCGAATTGCCTGGGGCATGCCGCTGGCTAGAATTGGCCGGTGGATACCGCGCCGTACCCAACGCCGATGCCGAGATCGCCGCGCTGCGCAGCCTGCTGGCGGAGCGGGACGCGGCGCTGGCCGAGCGCGATGCGCTGCTGCTGAACAGCCGGCTCGAGATCGACAAGCTCAAGGTGCAGCTGGCCCGCGCCCGGCGCGAGCAATACGGCCAATCCTCGGAACGGCTGACGGCGGAGGTCGGCCAGCTGGAGATGCTGATCGGCGACCTGGAGGAGAACCAAGCCCAGGCCGCTGCCGCGGCGAAAGCGGCGCTCACGACGCCGACCAAGCCGCGCCAGCAGCCCGTCCGCAAGCCGCTGCCAGCGCACCTGCCGCGCGAGACCGTCCTGCACGAGCCGGTGTTGGCCTGCCGCTGCGGCTGCACCGACCCCGCCCGGCTGACCCGGTTGGGCGAGGATGTCACCGAGGTGTTGGAGAAGCTGCCGGCTCGGCTGAAGGTCATCCGCCATGTCCGGCCCCGCTACGCCTGCCGGTCGTGCGAGACGGTATTGCAGGCCCCGACGCCGGACCTGCCGGTGGAGCGCGGCCGCCCCGGCCCCGGGCTACTCGCCCATGTGCTGGTCTCGAAATACGTCGACGGCCTGCCGCTCTATCGGCTCTCCGGCATCCTGGCGCGCGAGGGCGTCGAGATCGAGCGGCAGACCTGGCCGACTGGGTCGGCCATGCCGCCTGGTGGCTGCGGCCGCTGGCTGAGGCGATCGGCCGCCATGCCCTGGCACAGCGGGTGCTCTGGACCGACGACACGCCGATCCGGGTCCTGGCGCCGGGCCGCGGCAAGACCCGCGAGGCGAGGGTCTGGGTCTATGCCCATGATCCAAGGCCCTGGAACGGGACCGGACCGCCCGTGGCGTTCTACCGCTACTCGGCGGACCGCAAGGGCGAGCGTCCCCAGGGCCACCTGGCCGGGTTCCAGGGCTGGGTCCATGCGGATGGCTTTGCCGGCTACAACGCGATCTGGCGGCCGCAGCAGGGCCAGCCACCAGCGGTCCAGCATGTCGCCTGCTGGGCGCACGCCAGGCGCTACCTGTTCGACGAGTTCGAGCGCACCAGATCGCCGATCGCCGAGGAAGGCCTGCAACGGATCCAGGCGCTCTACGTCATCGAGGCCGAGATCAATGGCCTGTCACCCGAGCAGCGCCACGCCGAGCGCCAGGCCCGCAGCAAGCCATTGCTGGCCGCGCTGCAGGACTGGATGGAGGCGCAGCGGCGCCGGCTGTCCGGCAAGTCCGACCTGGGCAAGGCGTTGCAATACGCCCTGGGTCGATGGGATGCGCTGATGCGCTACCTGGACGACGGCCGGCTCTCGATCGACAACAACCTGGCGGAGCGCCTGCTGCGCGGCATCGCCATGACCAGGAAGAATTTTTTGTTCCTTGGCAGCGACGCAGGCGGCGAACGTGCGGCCGTTATCTACACCATCGCCGAGACCGCCAAGCTCAATGGCCTCAACCCAGAGGCCTACATCACCACCGTGCTCGACCGGCTGGCGAAGGGACACCCCGCCAGCAAAATCGATGACCTGCTGCCTTGGAACCTCAGCCCAAAAGCTCAAGCCGTGGCTGTAAGCTGACCCTTACTGAAAGACGCGCCAGTGCAGCGTTGCGCTCGCTATGTCATTTATTGCATTATCGTTTTGATGGGCCGAAGATGGCGCCGATTTGGAGAGGTTCCTTCGTGCAGCGCATTGCTACCCCCCGCCCACTGGCGACTTCGTCACCCGGCATGTTCGCCCGGCCGGGCAGTTCACCTTTGGCAACGGGAGACCTGCGGAGGTGAGAGACGACCCCTTTCGCCGTCTCCGCGACGAGTTCGAGCAAGCGTGCAATGCCTCTATCGGCGTAACCGAAGGGAAGATGAAGGACGCCGTCCGGCAGGTTCTGCCGCTCATCGAGGAGGTGGTGCGCGAGCCATCCCTACTCAGCGACGACCGCGCTCGCGTTGCTTGGCTCGGGAAGGAAGTACAGAAGCGGGTGAGAGCCGCCAGCTACGCATTGCCTGCCGCCTTCGTTTCGGGGGATCGGCTGCTCGCGGCCGATGACCCGGAGTGGTACGCTAGCCTCGTGCGCGCGCAGCGCAATCCGATCGATGAGCACGTCGTGCCCCTCAAGTGGCAGGTGCCTGGGGTCGAGTTTTTGAAGGATCCGGCAGCGTACTTCGACGGCGCCTTCACGGCGGCTATGGTGGCTCCACGCTGCCTCGTGCTCGGCACCGAGGACAGAGTGCTCTCGCGCCTGCGCCATCCCTGCCAAGGGTTTACCTTCGAGGGCAGAGGGCGCATCGACGGGCGCCCATTTCTTCGCTATGCTCCAGACAATCTCTCAAGGCGGGCAACCAAGCCGATCCGCGTGTTCCGGCTTCAGGACGGGTCCGAGTTATCTGACCTTGCGAACTACACCATGTCCGCCTGGGAGGTGGAAATGGCGCGCTACTGCGCCTTCGCCGAAGCTTTCGTCTTTCATCGCCGCTTCTCAGCCACTTGGCGCGAGATGTTGCCCGAGGTGGCAGCGATGCTGCGGTCGTGGAAGTCGCCGGTACGCCATAAGCCTCATTGCGTCGAGGAGTTCGCCTCGCTTAAGGCCGGGCATTTTGACAAGGACGAGCTGGAGGAGATTACTGGCCTCGCTGGGAAGCTTTTGGCCAGGCCCTCCAATCCGGATGCGGGATCTGGAAAGGCTATCGTGCTTCCCGAGGGCAACATGCGAGTTACGATCGACATCGTCGGCCCTGGCAACAAAGGCTTGTTACGGCTCAACATCGGTGCGGAGCGTAGCCGGTTTGAATTTTACACAGTCAGTGGACCCAGGCTCGGTAAGCGATCAATGTTCGCTTGCGGGCGGGCATGCCTCGACCAGCTGCGAAATACCCTGGCGAGCAAGGCCCGCCTGAAACTCAAACCCCGTTTGACCGACGTGAAACGCGAGGAATTGGAGCGGCAGGCCAGGAGCGCGGGCCCAGACGAAGCGCGAGCCGCGCGTGATGCTGCATCCAGACTTGGGCCAGGCTTCGGCTACTATCTCGAGCGCGAGCCTGGCATGGAGGCGAAGGACACCGTCATCGAGGCTTTGCCGAAGGTCATCGACGCGATCGAGATCCTCTATCCTAAGTGGCTTGCGATGATGCGCTGGGAACTGGATGGCCCAGCGCTGCCGGAAGCTCCCTAGTTGCCCTCCCTGACCTGACGGTGAAAGCTGCACTGTTGGCCGACGACCGACTACTGAGCCACCTCCGGGCCACGCCGGCACCAGTCGCGCCGGCAGAGGATCTGCTGGAGCGGCTGAAGGCCTTGCTGCCAGGCGCCGCCTTGCCTTCGGCAACATTGCATGCCTCGCAGATGACGCTGGCGTCGAAGGCGACAACACACGATGCTAGACGCTGACGGATTTCGCTCGCCCCTGGATGCGAGCGGCTCCAACTAGCCTCGAGATCCGGCGGAAGGCATGGTTAATGTAGCCTCCAAAATGGTCATGGTGCTCGATGGCCTCGTACATCGCCGCACCGTTCGGGGAAAGGAAGATGATGTCGGGCTTCGCCCGCTGGCAGCAAGGACAGATCCAGGTGGGTGGCAGCTGTGCCCAGGTGGAATTCATCTGTAGGCTGACAGCCCCGAGGCGGCGCACAGCCTCGATGGTGACCTCGGACTAGACCCCGTCCGCAACGTCGCGGAGCAACCCCTGGGCGTGCTGCGGCCGCCTCTCCGCGGTTATCTGCCGTACCTGGCCGCGCCAGCCGAGCAACGCCTCGACCAGCTCATTGGTGTTGGCGGCAATGAAACGCTTCGTCCGCTTCAGATCGTTGAAATCCGGCGTGGGAGAATCCGGAAGGTAGAAATTCTTACTTTCATGTTCCGGCCGGACCGACGTCGACCGCAAACCAGAGCGGCGCTTCGCCCGCCCTGGCGTTAGCGGCGGCGAGGTTGGTCCTGGTGGTTCTGTTGCATCTTTTGCGACCTTGCGGGATCGCGGCCAAGCTAGACCAGACCGTGCCGATGCCGATCAGCCCCTCCGGCTTTACGACACCCCGCCGGAGAGGCTTGTCGCCAGCTGCCTCGGCATCGGCCAGAGGACGCGCAGCGCTATCTCTTGCTTCAAGCGCACGGGCCCGTCCCGTAGCAAGGCATGGCGGAGCGCGACGGTAGCCAGAAGGCTGCTTGCGTCTGCTGCCTATGGCTCGGCAAACAGGGGATCTCCATCTTGCTATCGAAAGTGGGCGGCGCACCAGCCGGCCACCATTCCTGTGCTGAGGCGCGGCCT
Source organism: Skermanella sp. (assembly GCF_059503625.1). Classification (NCBI taxonomy): domain Bacteria; kingdom Pseudomonadati; phylum Pseudomonadota; class Alphaproteobacteria; order Rhodospirillales; family Azospirillaceae; genus Skermanella; species Skermanella sp. Next base: position 21,114 of record NZ_JCACHA010000818.1, on the reverse strand, counting down.
CCACACCTACTTCAGGTTCTGACGGGCTTACCCGGCATCATCAGCCCCCTTGAGGCCGACGCTGGCTAGCCAACGCTGCGTCGTGGCTTCGGCCTGTAGGAGAGGAGACCGAGATGGAAAAACAGGAGATCCGCAGTCCCAACGGCAAGCTGCTCGGTACGATTCGGCGGGAAGGATCGCGCTTGGTCGCCCGGTCGGTGGCAGGCCATATGCTAGGCTACTATTCGGAAAGCGACGGAAGGACACGCACGCCGAGTGGGCAGATGATTGCGCAAGGCAACGTCCTCGCCAGCCTCATCTATGATCAGTAGCGGGCTTTCCCCAAGTGTCCCGGAGAGCCGGAGGCCCAGAGGCGTCGCGGACGAGCCCCGCAGTCTGCCCGGCAGGCCCCCTACGCGGTTGATTGCCATTTGGGTCGGGAGAAAATGTTTCATGCCTCAACGCCACCTCCCCGCTATCGTCGTGCTGACCGGCGCTGGGATCTCACGCGAGTCAGGCTTGGCCACCTTCCGCGACGCGGACGGGATGTGGGCAAAGGTCCGTATCGAGGATGTGGCCACGCCGGAGGCCTTCCGACGTGATCCCGACCGCGTCCATGAATTCTACAACGCTCGTCGCGCCCAGCTGCGCGACCCGGCCATCGGCCCGAACGCGGCCCATGAGGCGTTAGCGGAGCTTGAGCGCCGTTGGCCTGGCGAGATGCTGTTGGTCACTCAAAACGTCGACGACCTGCATGACCGAGCGGGGAGCCGCAAGCTCATCCACATGCATGGGGAGCTGATGAGGGCGCGCTGCTTGCATTGTGCGACCACGCTGCTGTGGGCGGACAATATCACCAAGGAGACGGCATGCCCGGCTTGTAGCCGCGCCGGATGGCTGCGTCCGGCTGTCGTCTGGTTCGGCGAGGAGCCGCTGGAGATGGGGCGCATCGGCGCTGCCCTCGACGAGTGCGACTTGTTCGTCTCGATCGGCACCTCGGGCAACGTCTACCCGGCAGCTGGCTTCGTCGCCGAGGTCACGGGCCGCGCTCGCACTGTGGAGCTGAATCTTGAGCCGACTGAAGGCACAAGGCGCTTCAGTGAGGCGCGGCACGGTCCAGCCACCGAGGTGGTGCCCGCCTTTGTCTGCGAGCTCCTGCGCGAACACGGCTGCTAGTTTATGGTTCTCCAGTAGCCCGCACGTCTCAGGTGTTGGAAACGCACCAATTCGTACGGTGGTGAGCCGACGGTCGGCAGCCCCACGCGGGTTAGGGTCTGGTCCGCCGGCGCTCAAGCCAGGCTCGGTATGGCAGGAGAACATCGGGTGCTTGTGCGGGACGAAGTTTCTCTCGTCAGCGTTCTCGAGGATGGCTGCGTACTCCGTCACGCGCGGCCCGCCGGTTAGTCGAAGTAGACGGCGAGTACGTCGGGACCGCCCGCCAAACACCCGGTGGCGCAGCTACCCTGATAAACACGCAACACTTACCGCAAATGGTGAAGCTTATGGGCGAGGTCGAACGCCGCATCCGAGAGGAGATAGCTCAACGTGCGAAATTACGGGCCGACAACCTCCTTCCGCCACTCGACGTGGAGGCAGAGGTTGTTTTGGAAATGGCGCTGGCTCGTCGGCGCACCTACGACGAAGAGGAAGCCAAGCACGAGGCAGACTGGCGGCGGATATGGACCGAGGTCTATGCTGAGTGTCGGGCCGCCAGGAATGACCCGGGTTGGCCTCATTCATCAGGCGGGCACACCATGGCCTATCGAATCGCCCGCCAGCGCTTTCGGGGCTTTCTAGAGCAGAAAGGCGTGCCACACGTGCCATTCGCCGTTCGCAACGCGGTGGTCTATGGCAGTAACAAGCCGCAGACTAGGAAAGCGCCACGCTGATGCTGCCCGCTTGCCACGTGCCAATGCCCTGACCGGGAACAAGGGCTAGAGCAGCTACTGCTTCCGCCCGGCTCTTGCCTACCGCGGCATCACATCCTGCATACCGTCAAGCCGCGGCCGCAAAGTGGCGATCCCGCATAGCAAAATTCTCTGTCGACAGAGACAGTGCATTAAGAATGTTCTCTGTTCCTGGAACGGGCACGGCAAGCTCTGCTCTGATGAGGGTGACCCCGTATAATTTGCTAGAGCGACGCTCTGCCTTGGTATGGTGGGCATTCAACCGTGGCTGTGACCTGTTTGATTTGTGGATCAAAGGTGCCTGAGAGTGGACTCATGAGACTTGTGCGCGGATCGCCCGAGACACAGCATCTGGCGCCTGGGCGCCTGGGCGCCTGGGCGCCTGGGCGCCTGGGCGCCTGCGACAGCCGCTACAGAATGTGGCTGACGGGACTCGCGCACAGGTCTCCTGATACCAAGTCTCGCTGATCCCAACCTGTCAGCGGCGGGAGGCGCACCTGACGCAGTCTGCTCCGGCCTCGGCGGAGACGCTTTACGGCATGGGTTCTGGTCAGTGGGATTCGGTATCAGGAGACCTGTGCGCGGATAGCGCTGGACGTTGGAGCTTGGCTCTGATTCGCTGCGGGTGATCAGCGGCGGAGGCTTCCATGGCGCGTCGTCGGATTGGCCAGGCCACGCTGTTGTTCAGCTCTGTAGGTGCTGCACGTCAGTCAACTTTGGACAAGCTGCTGGGGCTGATCGACTGGGCGCCGGTCGAGCACCAGCTGCGCGATGTTTCTTGTTCTGCGAAAGGGGAGCCGGCCTGGCCACCCTTGGCGTTGTTCAAGGCCATGCTGATCGCGGTCTGGCATGACCTGTCCGACGTGCGGTTGGCCGAGGCGCTCGATGATCGCGCCTCGTTCCGGCGCTTCTGCGGCTTCTCGGCCCATGAACCGACACCCGAGCGTACGGCCTTCGTGCGGCTGCGGGCTCAACTCGTTGCCCACGGCCTCAACCAAGCGCTGTTCGAAGTGGTGACAGACCAACTCCGGGCCAAGGCGATCACGGTCAAGACCGGTACCCTTGTCGACGCCACCGTGATTGCCTCGGCCAGCCACGCTGATCCGGAGGCCGGTTGGGCTGGTCACCAGCGACGCAAGGCGATCCACAGCTTCAAGGCCCATGTCGGTGCCGATGCCGATACCGACCTGGTCGAGGCGCTCTGCGTGACACCGGGGAATGTGCATGACGGCCGAGCCGGCGGCGGTGCCCTGCCTGAGGTATTCGGTGAGGTCTATGCCGACAGCGCCTACCGTGGCCCGATCTTCGGCGCAGCGGTCGCTGTCCGCGGTGGATCACCCCGCATCGTGCAGACCAGCATGTGGGGTCGCCCTGGCGATGACACGCTGCGCAAGCTCCGTCGTTGGAACTACGACATCCAGCGTGTCCGCTGCCGCATCGAGAAAATCTTCGGCACCTGGAAGCGCAGCTACGGACTGCGCCGCATGCGATGGCGAGGACTGGCCAAGGCTACCCTGCAGGTCCATCTCACCGCCATCGCTTACAACCTTCGCCGATCCCTCACACTGCTCAGCAACCCAGCGGCATGAGCTGAGCGAGTTCTCCGAGCAGTCCATCTGACATCGTTGCAGTCCCGCTGAACGCAGCCGTCGCACTCAGCCATAAAGCATCTCAAACGCTATCCGCGCACAGGTCTCATCAGACCCTCGGTGTATCCTCTCGTCTGCGCATGACAGCGACGTAATCCAGAAGTTCCGGCCGCACGACTCCTAAGGCCTTTTGTGCGAACATGGCCGATCCCGCCACGTCGTACCAAGCCAAGGCAGCCCTCCGTTGCAGCCACAACTCCCGCGCTTCGAAAGAAGGGGTTTCGGGGTGAAGCATCTTAGCTAGAGCCTGGGCGACAGCCACGACCCTCTCCGGGGAGCAGCAAAGCCTGACCACGGCGAAAGCCGTCCAGAGCTCGGGCAGCATCACCGTGAAGACAGAGGCGCGATCTGAGTGGTGGCGCAGCGAGGCGTCTGCCGGCGTGCCTGCCGGTGCTCCACTCCACCATGCAACGAAGCGCTCAAGGACGCAGGCTGCCTCCTCGGCGGATGCGGCGTCTATTGCAGCGACTGAGGATGGTGGAACCCACCCGCCAATCACTGCGTGCCCGCTGCGGGGGACAGATGGCGGGCGCCTGCCACGCCCCCACGTGGCTTCGATTTGGCGGCACAGCGCGGAGAGCGGAAATCGGGCCTCCAGGGCGAGTGCGGCATCGACGTCCGACGTCTCTTGGACAAACATCTCCATGACGAGGTCGTGGCCATCGTCCAACCACTCGTAGCGCCGATCCTCGGCCTCCGCTTGAGCGATGTCGAACGCGATGCCCTCGGTGCAGTAGCCACACATTTTCTGAAACCCCCAGACTTGGATAGGCGATCTCCCAGCCCCGCAGGATCATGACATGTTGTCCGGCGATTGGAATCTGCACGTTCTCGATCATCGGCGAGCAGAGGCGTGAATGCTTGGTCATCGTGTTGGCGCGGAGGCTCGCCTTGGATGACCGTGCTGCAGGTTGCGGATAGAACGGCACCGACTTCCATCCGTGCGTCAGCACCTGACGTGCTGCACCGCGACGCTTCTGCCCTGCCGAATGAAGGGGCGTCGCAATGAATGTGAGGACGAACCGCCAAATCCTGGACTGGCTGCTGGCTGAGGACGCCGGCGACTTTCCGCCTGCTCCGCCCGAGGTGCTCGCCGACTGGGTCGAGACGATCCCCAGTGGTGCACACAAGCTCCGGGCGCGACGGTCGCTGGAGCGGCGCTTCGGCTTGAATTCTGCGCCTAGCACGCCGCGCGGGCCGGAACGCTTCTGGACGTGGCTCAAGCTTCCCTTCGAGCCGCCCGTTTACTCGACCGACGACGCGACCGGAGAGCGCCTGCTGCTCTCCCCCGACTTCGTCGCCGAGTTCAGCTTGCTCGCGACCGGACCGCAGAAAGTCTACGAGATGCCGCCTGGCTTGCCGTCAGAAGAGATAGTGAAATGGGTCCTGGCCAAGCCTCCTTACAACGACCGTGAGGCCTATGCCGTCTGGCGTGATTGGGAGGGGCGCGAGTACGAGATGGTGAATGGAAAGCTCATACCCAAGCCACATGATGGCGCTGGCTGACGTTTACGGCACGGAGGCCATGGGCGGGCGGTATCCGACGTGGCACGCAGGTTCCGGCAGGATGAGATGAGCAGGCTGTACGAGCGCTCCCAGAGCGCCGTCAGGCTCGCCATGCTGCTGCAGGGCTCCCGTAGCGGCTTCGGCATTACCGACATCCAGCAGGGTGTTCGATGTCAACCGGCGTATGGCTGAGCGCCGCCATAACGGTATCCTGCCTGCCTTCTCGCAAGGTCAGGAGGTGCCGCCCGGAGATCGGGCCCCTATTGAGGCGGCCCCCATTGTCTTGACTACGCGGCGTAGCGGAATTGCGGGTGCTGAAAGATGGAGCGGATCCGCTGCGGCCGCTTGGCAAGGCTACGCATATGGCTGATCGCCGCACGTTTCAGCTGCTGCTTGCTGCGCGCCGGCGCCTTGCGCGGGACCGCCTGCTTGAGGTTGGCGTTCACTTCCTCGTCTGGGTTCAGGTCGGGGCTGTAGGGCGGCAGATAATGCACCTCGATCCTGGAGCTGTGCCCGGCAAGCCAGTCCTGAACTAGGCGGGCGCGGTGCACCCGCAGCCGGTCCAGGATGAGGAAGACCTTCCGGCGAGCGTCGCGGATCAGGCACTCGAGGAAGCGGATCAGGGTCGGGGCGTTGACCGCACCGTCGACGATCATCCAGCGCAGTTCACCTTTGTTGGCCACCGCCGAGACCAGGCTCAGGCTGGCCCGCTTGTGGCAGACCCGAACCAGCGGTGTCCGGCCACGCGGGGCGTAGCCGCGGCCGCGCACGTCATCCGAGCGCAGGCCGGTTTCGTCGCCCCAGAAGATGATGCCACGTGCCTGCCTGGCCCGTGCCACGATCGCCGGGTAGTCTCGCCGCAGCCAGTGCCGCACCGCCGCCGGGTCCTGCTCGTAGGCCCGCCGGATCGGCTTCTGGGCGGTGAAGCCCCAGCGCGCCAGGTACTTGCCCACCGTGCGCACCGCCAGTGCGACCCCGCACCGGCGGGTGATCAGCATCCCCACCGCCGCCCGGCTCCAAAGCGCAAACGGCAAGCCCAGCTCGTCCGGCGTGTGACGGCGGATCAGCGTCTGCACCTCAGCTTCCTGGGCCGTATCCAGCAGGCGCTGTTCGTCGGGTTTGCGGCCGCGCGGCTTGCTGACCAGCCCTTTCGCGCCCTCAGCTGCAAAGCGCTGGCAGATGTTGATCACCCCGGTCCGGCTCAGCCCGACCTGCTCGGCAATCTCTCGAAAGGTCAGGCCGCGCTGACGAAGCCCGACCACCTGCCGCCGGCGCTCTTCCTGAGCCGCCGCGGGCAGCTTGCGCATGTCCACGTGCCTCATGCCCGCGAACTTGGATCCCCAGTCAATCAGATCAAGACAATGAGGGCCGCATCAATAACAGCTCGCTGACGCTGGACCAGGAGCGGGCTCAGGCAGAACCATTTGCCCAGCTGTCGACAGCTTTCGACAATCCTAATGTCGAAAGGGCTTGCGTCTTGACCTACGTTCGACAAAGATTGCGTCGAAAGATGGTCAATGAACATTCACGAACTCACAGCGCTCACCGGGGAGACGCCGCGCCAGGTGCGTTACCTGATAGCGGAAGGATTGATGCCCCCGCCGGAAGGCGGGCGCTCAAATGCCTATTACGGCGAGGTGCATGTAGCGGCGATCCGGGGCTACCAGCGCCTGCGGGCCCTTGGCTTCAAGCCGGCCGCCATCCGCCTGCTGCGTGAGGGCCGGGGTGGGCCGGTCACTCTGCCTGTAGCGCCCGGCCTCGCCCTGAGCATCGACCCCGCGCTGTTCCCCAGCAGCGCCGAGGACCAGCCCGCCCCCTGCGCCCTCGCCAAGCGCATCACCGAACTCATCACCGACATCCTGATGGAGACGTCCAAGCATGGCCCAGACACCGATCCTGCGCCCGGTGACGCTGACGGCAGCTAAGGGCGATCCGCTGGGACGGTTCCGCGACGGCGCCGTCGAGACCGGCTCCGGTCGGCCTATCCCGCTCGCAGCCACCCGCATCCGGGTGCTGCTGACGGGCGGCCTCGCGGTGGTCAGGACCGAGCGCGTGTTCAGGAATGCCGAAGCAGCCTCGATCGAGGCGACGCTCACCTTTCCAGTGCCGGTGCACGCAACACTGTTCCGGCTCCAGGCCCAGATCGGGGGGCGGGTGCTACGCGGCGCTGCCCGTCGGCGCGGGGCAGCCCGAGAGGCCTATGAGGATGCGGTGGACCGGGGCAGGACGGCGGTGCTGCACGAGGAGGCGCTGCGGGGCGTGCACGTCCTGTCCGTCGCCCATATCCCGCCCGGCGCCGAGGTCGAGGTGGCTTCGGACTGGGCCATGCCGATGGCCGCCGCCGAGGACGGCGCGGCTGTCCTGCGCATCCCAACCACGGTGGGCGAGCTCTACGGCCACTCCCCTCTTCCCGACAGCGACGATCTGATCACCGACCCTGACTTGGTACACGAGGCCGAGCTAGAGGTCCGCTGCGAGGACGGCGAGGCGGCGCTGCTGGGTGACGCAGACCTCCTTGATGGCCGCGCGCGGCTCCGTCTTGATCAACCAATCGATCTCCGCGTTTCCGGCTGGAGCGGACGTGACCTGCGGGGCCACTCCGCCGATGGCAGCGCCATCACGCTGCGGGTCGCCCCAGCCCCGGTCGATGAGGCACCGATTGACGCGGTAGTGCTGGTGGACCGCAGCGGCTCGATGAGCAGCCAAGTCGTCTTGGACGGCAGAACCACGACGAAACACCAAGCCTTGGTGCGAGGCCTGCGCGATGCAGCCGGGGCGCTACGGCCCGAGGACCGGATCAGTCTCTGGGAGTTTGACGACGCCGCCCAGCCAATCGCGCCGCGGCGAGGAGGCGGCTTCCTTGCCGCCGTCGAGGCGCTCGGGCCGCCACAGGGCGGCACCGAGATCGGCGGCGCGATCGCCGCCGCGCTGGCCCGCGAGCCGAGCCGGGACGTGCTGCTGATCACGGACGGCCAGAGTTGGGGGCTCGACGTGCACGCCGCGGCCAGGTCAGGGCGGCGGTTCTCGGTGGTGTTGATCGGCGAGACCAGCCTTGAGGCACAGGTTGGTCACCTCGCCGCGCTCACCGGCGGACGGATCTTCGTCGCAGCCGATGCCGCAACGGGCGAGGCGGTGCGCCGGGCCTTCGCTGCCCTGCGCCGACCACACCTAGCCATCGGTGCTGCCGAGGAGGCGATGCCTGACGAGGCCGAGGCACTGGTTGGCGGCATGCGGGTGACGGCCCGCTTCGGGCTTAAGCCTGCTCTGCCGGTTTCCTGCCCGGATGATCCGTTACCCCGGGCGGTGGCGGCCGTTGCCGCAACCCTGCTGCTGCCCCGTCTGACCGAGGATGCCGCTGCGGCGCTCGCCGAGGCCGAAGGTTTGTGCTGCCATCTCACCAGCCTTGTGCTGGTGGACGAGGCAGGCGCGGCGCAGGAGGGCCTTCCGGCCCAAAAAAAGGTGCCGCTGATGGCGCCGAGATCGGCGCCGGCGGGCAGCGGCTCCGTTCACTGCGCCCCTCTGCCGCCCACGGAGATGCTGTCCTCCAGCGCCCGACAGTTCCGGATACCCGCGCCAGCCTCACCCGCGCAAGATGGCTTCGGCCGAATCTTCCGCCGCGTCAGTAGAGCGAGCAATCAATCCGCCACGCCGCAAGATGGGTCGCCACCGACTGGGCTCGAAATTCCCACCTTCCTCCGCCGCCAGGGGAACGCAGCGGGCCTCCTGCCAGCGTCGGGCTACTTGGCCAGTGTTGGAAAGCACATTGACTGGTCCGCAAACCCCGAAGGCTTGCGAAGGGGCGAGGTGGACAGCTTGCCTCCCGGGGTTGCCGGTCCCCTACGGCGCGCCGCCGCCGTGACGGAGGTAATTGCGCTGTCCAACGAGCTAGGCCTCGCGCCGCTGGTCGCAGCCATCGCCTTGCTAGCCCAGAGCGTGGCAACGGAAGACCGCCATGCGGCGCGACTGGCACGCGCCGTCCTGGGAGGAACCTCACCCGCGCGGCTGCAGGAGGTGCTGCGCGCTCTCCGGTTGTAGGAGCGTGCTTCTCGCTGGACGCCGCAGCGCCACCTGCTCCTCCGCATCCTAGCCTGCCAGCCGCCGCGTAACGTGTCCGGCGATCCAATCAGTCCTCCTTGCTACGGGGCTATGCAGCCCGCGCCGGGTCAGGACCACGCTCCGCTCCGACACGTAGCCCCCGGCCACGAGACGCTCAACCCGCTCTGCCAGCCGGTTGAGCAGCGCTGCGGGCTGCGCCTCGACTGCCAGCACCGTGTCGCCCGGTAGCGGGCTTCATGCTTCGAAGGAGAAGGGCAGCAGCGTGGCCATGGAGGGAACACTGTATGGCTATTGGGCAGTGCGGTGCGCAGGCGCTGCAGCGTTGGTGCTCCCGCACGATTGCCATCCGGCGGTCGGCAGGGAGGCACGCCGGATCGCAGGTCCATGGCAGGAGGATTTAGGCCATCGGCGTCAGGCAACTCGCTGCCGGCTGGACGGCGCAGCCGAGCCAAGTGCCGCGTCAAGTAGGGCGGCATACCGGTCGCGAAGTGCTGCGGGAGATACAACCTCGACGCCGGGGCCCCATGTAAAAAGGTGCCAGCACATTTCCAGCAGGCCGCCCGCCTTGAAGCGCACCTCGACGCCGCCGCCGTCGAGCCGGCGCTTTTGCTCGCTGAGGTGGAAATGGTGTTCCAGGGCGTCGGCGGCGAGTTCCGGCGCGAAGTGCCAGACGACCTCTTGCGGTTCCTCCTGAAAGACCCCGAACGACTGCGAAGCGTAGGCGCGCAGATCGAAGCCCTTACGTCGAGTAAATCCAACCCCTGTTGGCACGACGTCTGACAAGTTGGCCAATGCATAAAGCTTCGGGAAGCGTGCCGCGGCCCCGGCAGGGAAGGCAACCAGGTAGTGGCGTTGACCGAACAGGACGCCGTGCGGCTCCAGCTCGACGGATGCCACACGGCCGCCGATCCGGCGGCGATACCGGGCGCGGATGGTCAGGCATCCCGCTAGGGCCTGGCGAAGCGTTGCCAGTAGTCCCTCGGGGATACCAGGGCGTGGCCCCGGGCGCATGGCGTGGCCCTCCGCCTCCAGGAGTGCCTCTAGATCCGGCTCCATCCGGCTGCGGGCGGCCTGCGTCATCAGCGCCGCGACCTTTGCGCGCAGGCCGTCCAGCAGCCCAGCGCGCTCGTCGAGCCCCTCTGATCGGAGGCGCTCAGCCGCGAGGTGGAGTTCCTCCAGTTCGGCGGCCTGGACGGCGATGGTCCGGTTCAGCATGGCGTCGGGAATGCGCCAGCGCTTCACGCGCTCCGTCCCTGGGACCTCCTCGGCTTGCGGGAAGGCGCGCAAGACGGCGTTCCGCATGCGCTCGGCAGTGCTGCGGCTTACCTTGAACTCGCCGGTGATGTCCTCCAGTGAGACGCCACTCCTTGAGCCTTGCATGAGCAGGGCCAGACGCAGCAAATCCTCGACGCGCTCGTACATTCGCCCCCCGGCACTCAACCGGCCGCTATCATGGCTCCCGCAAGGGAGACGTCCAGCCGGCGGAACTCCAGCGGCTCAAGGACGAGCTTCCCTTCGCGCATGACGCACTCGTTCCCTTCTGGGTGAACCAGTCGGCATGAACCTCCTGATCATCGTAAGGTGGCTTTCCTTCCAGAAACTTGCGGACTTCGATCGAGCGGCCGGCAGGAGCCCGGAATCACTGCTGCTTCGTCCTTGCTAGCGTGTCGGCCCTCCTGGCCAGTGAGGATGCCGGTGTCCTACTTCAGGGTCTGCTGTGCGCTCGGCGGAAGATCGACCACGGGCGGTCTCCGCCGAGCGCTTCCTGCCTGGCAAACCTCGGCCAAGTTACGCGGTTCTGCTGTTGCCGAAGGTGGTTCCGCTCGGCGCCCCTGAAAGGACGTGATCATGGGTCCCGTCCTACGCAGTCGCGCACCCACGTGCTGTCTTACGCTGCACGTGGAGGCACGGCGAGCTCGAGCTCCGGCACAGGACGCTTGGCATGGTGGAAGCCAATGGGCCTCGGCGACTTTCCCTTGGCCTCCGCCTCCTCTTCAAGCCAGCGCAGGAGCCGCCACGCGTCGCACTCAACACCAAGGATTGCCGCCTTCCGCCGCACCACGGCGAAGTCGCCCGGGGTGAGACCGTCGGGCAGCGAGGCCGGCGGCTCGAGCCCCAGCATACGCCGGAAGGCGAGCGCGGCGCGCGCAGGGTCCATCGGTTCGAAGCGCAGCTTTAACGTGAAGCGGCGCGGCACCGCCCGATCCATGCGCTCGGGGAGGTTCGTCGTGCAGACCAGGGGCAGAGGGTGGCTTTCCATCCAGGTGAGCATCTCGTCCACCTGGCTCACCTCGAAGCTGCGTTCAGCCGCGCTGCGGTCGAAGAGAAGTGCCTCCGCCTCGTCGATCAGCAGCAGCGAGCCGTTGGCCCGAGCCTCTGCGAATGCGCCGGCGATCTGCTTCTCCGACCCTCCCACCCACATCGAGAGCAGGTCCGATGCACGTTTTTGCAGCACCGGCATGCCGATCCGCTTGGCCAAGTGGCGCGCAAAGTTGGTTTTGCCCGTGCCGGGCGGTCCGCTCAGGCAAAGCGACCAGTCTCGCGGCGCATCCTCACGCGCCAGCATCGCGCAGAGCGCGTCGAGATCCTCCGCGCATGCGGTGAGCTCTGGATCGAAGGCTCCACCACGCGCCTCAGGCGAGTCCGCCAGGGCGCGCTCGCGTCCGAGGACGGCCATGATACCGCCGAGCGCCGTCTCCAGACCCGCCTCACCACCACCGGCGAGGCGTGCCGTGCGGGCAGCGATGGCCGCTGCCGCCGCCGGCGCCGTCCAACGCTTCGCAAGCCGCTTCGGTGCCTCCGGCGCGACCTCGAGGCCCTCGGCCGCCAGCACGCGGGTCCAGATGCGCTCCCGTGCCGGTGCATCCGGCACCTTCACCTCGATGATGAGAGACATGCGACGTATGGTGGCCAGGTCCATCTGGTGCAGGGCGTTGGATGTCCAGATGGTCGGCACCGGCGCCATCTCCAGCATCCGGTTCACGAATGCCTTCGACATGTCGGCTTTCTGCTCGCCATGTGCCTGGCGGGACTCAAGCACGTCCTCCGCCTCATCCAATAGGACGGCCACACCGGGCCGGCCCTGCAGCATGGCATGAGAGGCGCGCAGGGCGGCCAGCCTCTCCGCCCGGTCGAGTTCGCGTTTGCCACGGCGCCCCTCGCCCACCGCATGGAGTACCAGCCCCGCGCGCTGCGCGAGCGCCGCCGCGAACTCGGTCTTCCCGGTTCCGGGCGGACCTGCCAGCATGACGTGGATGCCACGCGCTCTGGTCTGCGCAGCAGCATCCAGCAGTCGGGCCGCCATCTCCGCCGCCTCGCCAATATGGGCGAAATCCTCCCAATCAAGCGCTGGGGTCATCGGGCGTCCAATGACCGCTTCGGCCCATGCGTCGCGGTCGACGTACGCGCTGCACATGGCGGTCCGCAGGGAGTCTGGGAGGTGCAGGCCGTCATGCCGGGTGAAGGCAAAGTCGACGACCTCCGGGTCGTAGCTAATGAGGCCGCAGCTGAGCAGGCGGCTCGTGGGAGCCAGGCATTCCTCAGCCTGCGACGGCGCAACGCCCAACAGCGCTGCTACCGTGCGCGCCACGTCGTTGAGCGTGCGGCAGGCCTCGACAGCGAAGTCGCGCAGGCTGGCGCTCCGGCGTACGCGGAGCACGAGCCGCAGGATTTCGACATCCAGGTCCGCGAGGCCGAACGCTTCAGCAGCGTAGCCAACATTCGTCTCAAAAGGCTCGCGGCCGGGAGTAGCTGAGGTGTACAGCGCGAGGCGCGAAGTCAGTCGTTGCACCAGTTCGGTGTGCCTCGCGCTGCCGGGAGCAGGCACGGGCCGCTGCTTCTTGTCGTCGCTGCCTTCCCAAAGATCGTCATCTTCGCCCATTCGCACTGAGGCTATGTTGGCTGCGTGGCTGCGGAGCGCTTTCAGCAAGTCGTCCCGCGCCTCCGACATCAATGCGTTGCGCAGGTACCACCCAAACTGCGCGCGGGGAATGGAGATCGGCTTGGCTGTCACTATGATGACCTCTTGCTGTCTGGATTGGCACCATCGCCGTCTTCTACGTCAGAAATTGACGGGCTAGCGCGCGATCCCCAGTGGCAAATAGTCCGAAGGCGGCGCGCACGCATCCGTCCGCGGCTGGACGCTCGTTATCGAGTTCCGTTTGACGGTATAGGTGCTGTGCGAGGCAACATATCCGGTCGCCGTTGATCCCATCCCGCTTCTGGTGCCTTCCTCGCCGCCCGGGATGCGGAGGTGCAGCCGAATGCAGAGTTCTCCTGCCTCATCTACTTCGATTGGTAGAATGAGGACTTCCACCGGCACCGAGGCCTCCGGGTTGTTTCCCGGGATGTCGACAAGCCGCCCGGTATCTGCCGGTGCAGCACTTGGGCGACGGCCCCGACCTGATGTGGCTGCAGGTCACATCGTGCCACCCTGAGGCTGCGCTCATCGCCCCCAGAGACGGGTGCCCGTGCCATCACATGCGCCAACTGGCCGCTTCCTAGGCGAGCGGATCCTCGTCACCGCTGGTGGCGCCCTGACCGCAGACGTGGCTCGGCTTCACATGGCCGTCCCAGCCACGAGGGGGCTGCTGGCGTCGAAGCGCCGAACTTCCCTACCCCCGCCGTGGCGGGATGGCAGCTCATCTACCCTCTTCATCCTGCGCGCCGAGGTCGTCGAGGACCAAGCTGGATCGCCACACCCCTGCGCGGCCCTCGGTTCTCGGCCGGTTCGGCAGCGCTCCCTGCCGGGCGGCCTCGACGAGAAAGCCGTAGCCTGCGGCGCCTTGGTTCCACCGCCAGCTGATCGAGCTGCGCGAGGTCAAGCTCGGACACCTCAAGGGTGGTGGGACACCCTGGCGCAGCAATCCGAACGGAGGGGATGTGTGCTGCTACGATGCGGAGGTCGTCGGGTCCGAGAGCGTCAGGCGTCCAAAGCTCGCCGCCCTCCGGAGCCGGCCCGATGCGATAGGCGACGCCGAGAAACGTCCGCTCGCCGACGTGGAACAGGCGCAGCCGAATAGGTGCAAAGAATTCCAGCGCCCCGAAGACCACGACCACGTCGTGGCCAAGCCGGGCGATCCTTTTCGGTGAAGCTCCACTCATCTGTTCAGGTCCTCCGTCGAGAGGGTCACCCGGGCGTACGTCAGGATTTGACGGGCACCGCCGTCATCGTCGGCATGCCACAGGAGGATGATCGCCATGACCGCCCCAGACCACCTCAGGAGTGCGCTGCTCGCCGGCATCGCTGCCGCGTTCATGCTCGCCGCCCCGGCGGCGGCGCAGGCACCACCGGCGCCCACCCGCGTCGAGGATCAGGTCAGGACCTGGGCCTCGCAACTCAAGGCCGAGGCGGAGGCACTGCGTGCGGAGGGCGCGGAGGAGGCCGTCCGGACGCTGGAGCGCATGGCCGAGGCTGAGGCGCGGCTGCTCGAGCGCCTGCGTGGCACCCAGGCGATCGACGACCTCTTGCCCGAGATGTCCCGGATCTGGTCCGAGGGCGCCGAGCAACTCGGCCGCTTGTCGGCCCGGATGCCAGAGGTGCAGGCCTCGCACAGGCGCAAGCTTCAGAACCTCCGCGGCATCCTGGCGCAGGCGCAGGCGGCAGGGCGCGGTGCGGAGCGCGAGGCTGAGGTGACACGGGCACAATTGGAGGCGATGAGGGCGCGGGCGCGGGCGGCAGCGCCCAACTCACCCGACGCCATGAAGGCCGAGGTCGAGGCCGCCGCTCAAACGGCCACGCTTGCCGCCAGGGAGGCACAGGCGCGTCTGGTCGCGGGCTTCGCGGCGCAGGCCGGCCAGGCGCTCCGCCGCCTGGAAGACGCGAGCCAGGGTATGGAACTGCTCGCAACTGCGATCTCGGCCCACGCCCGCGTCCTGCAGGCATCCTCCGACCTCGCACAGACCCGCGCGGTCGCACGCGATGCCCTACAGATGCTGGCCGACATGGCGGATCGTCTGGAAGGCTTCGAGGGCGTGCTGCAGGGCCTGGCCCAGCACTGGGAGGCACTGGACGGGCTGTTGCGGCGTCTCGGCGAGCTGCCGGCCGTCCCCGGCCAAGCGAAAAGCTGAGAGGCGTGCATGCCCAACACCCTGGTCATCATCGCCGCCTGCACTGCAGTCCTCGGCCTCATCGTGGCGCTTTGGCGCGTCGGCAGCATGGCCGGCGCCCTCGCAGGAGCCGCAATTCTGAGCACTGCGCTCTCAGCCGCGTACCTGGCCTCCAAGCCCGTGGCCGAGCGTCCCTCTCTGCGGACGCTCACGTTGCTTGCTGGCCGAGCGCCGCTCCAGGCGCCTCGTCCTACTCCTGTCGCGCCGCCGACCTGGGCCGACGCGAGCCGGTCGCTCTCGGTCTACGGCGCACGTCATCGGGACGTTCACGCGCTGCTCCGCGCCAAAGCTGGGGACGCCGGCCAAGCCGCCCGCACTCCGTGACGATAGCGTTTCTTTGCGGATGTGCTAATTGTCTTGATGCCGGATGAGGCTGGCACAAGGGACACGGGCGATGCGTCAGTTCGAGGGAAGTCTTCTGCTATCGGCGGGCGACCTCAACGCCTTTCTCGGCTGCCGGCATGCCAGTGCCCTGGCCCGGCGTGCCTTGGATGGCGAGAACCTTCGAAAGGGCGAGGCCGACGCCACCCAACGCCTCGTCCAGAAGCGCGGGCTGGAGCACGAGGCTCGGCTCCTTCGATCCTTCCGCGAGAGTGGTAGGAACATCGTGGAGATTCCCGATGGCCGCGCCTTGCTGGACCGCGTGGCCGTGACGGTCAGGGCCATGCGCGCTGGCGCCGACGTCATCTTTCAGGCGGCGCTCGGACGCGGGCGGTGGCACGGCTTCGCAGACTTCCTGGTGCGCGTGGAGGGGGGCTCCGACTTGGGGCCCTGGAGCTATGAAGTTTGGGACACCAAGCTCGCCGCCCGCGCCAAAGCCTCCCATGCCATCCAACTCGCCCTCTACGCCGATCTTGTCGAGGCGGTGCAAGGCGTCCCGCCGCCAGCACTGCGGGTGAAGCTCGGCAATGGAGGCGAGCACATCATCCTGCCCCACGACGTGGTGCATTACGCCCGCCTCGCCGGCCGGCGCCTGGAGGACTTCATGGCGCTGGCTGTGCGGGAGACGGAGGGGGAGCCCTGCGGCTACTGCGCCCTCTGCGACTGGCTGGAGGGATGCGAGGAAGACTGGCAGCTGAGCGACCACTTGAGCCTCGTCGCCGGCATCCGCGCAAGCCAACGTCACAAGCTCCGCGCGGCTGGCGTTGACACGTTAGAGGCCTTGGCAGCGTTGCCCGAAGGCCACCGCATTCCCGACCTTGCTCCTGAGGCTTTTGCCAAGCTGCGGTCGCAGGCGCTGCTACAGCACCGGGCCCGCGTGACGGGCGAGAGGGTGCATGAAGTGTTGCCCTTTGAGCCCGGCCGTGGCCTCGCGCGCCTGCCTCCATCCGACCCTGGCGATGTTTACTTCGACATGGAGGGCGACCCGCTCTTCCCGGACGGCAGGCTGGAGTACCTCTTCGGGATGGAGAGCGGAGGGCGCTTCCAAGCTTTCTGGGGTCACGACCGGGCCGCCGAGAAGCACGCCTTCGAGCAGTTCATGGACCGGCTCAAGACCCAGTTCGACGGGCACCCAAACGCGCACGTCTACCACTATAACCATTACGAGCCGACCGCGCTGAAGCTCTTGGCCATGCGCCACGCGACGCGGGAGGCGGAGCTGGACGACATGCTCCGTCGGCGCCGCTTCGTGGACCTCTACGTTGTGCTGCGCGAGGCCCTGCGGATCGGCGAGGAAAGCTACTCGCTCAAATACGTGGAGCGCTTCTTTCGCGAGCGGCGGGAAGGAGAAGTCGGCACCGCTGCCGACAGCATCGTGGCCTATGAAGAGTACTGCGAGTCGGGCGACACGCAACTCCTGGCAGAGATCGAGGCATACAACGCGATCGATTGCCGCTCGACCGCCGAGTTGCACGCTTGGCTGCTCGACCTGAAGCCGGCGGAGGCATCCTTCCTCAACCCAGCGCTCTCCACTCCTGACCCGGAGCGCGAGGCGAAGCAGCAAGCCGCGGAGGCCGAGCGGCAGGCCCTCCGGGCTAGCCTGCTCGATGGCGTAAGGGACGAAGAGATTCCCTACCGCAGCCTCGTCGCGGAGCTTTGTGACTTCCACCGGCGCGAGCAGAAGCCGCATTGGTGGGCGATGTTCGACCGTATGGAACGCCGGGAGGATGAGTTGGTCGTGGACGCCGAGTGCCTCGGCGGCCTGCGCGAGGCCGGCCCCTGCGAGAAGGACGGGCACTCTTTCATCCGTGCCTATACATTCCCTCCGCAGGATACGAAGCTCCGTAAGGGGGGCAAGCCGACCATCGCAGCCACTTCGAAGCCGGCGGGCGAGATCGTGGAGTTCGACGAGGATGCGTGCCGGCTCGTCCTCCGACGCGGCGTGAGGGCGGGCGAGTTGCCTGACACGCTCTCGCTCGGCCCCGCCGCGCCGCTGGAGGATGCAGCAATCCGCGGCGCGATGCGTCGCTTCGCGACCTCGGTCGCCGCGGGCGACAGGCGCTTCGCGGCAGTGGAGAGCATCCTGCGGCGAGAGTTCCCGCGCATCGTGAGCCAAGCTCCAGGGGCGCCGATCTTGCGGCAAGGCGAGGTCGCTCTGGCCGGCGCAATTCGTGCCGTATCGGAGCTCGATGGGAGCCACCTCTTCATCCAAGGGCCGCCCGGCACCGGCAAGACGTGGACGACCAGCCGCGTCGCGGTGGCGCTGATGAGGGCCGGGCGCCGCGTCGGCGTCGCCTCGCTGTCTCACAAGGCCATCAACAACCTGCTCGAGGGCATCGAGGCCGCAGCGCGGGAGGAGGACTTCTCCTTCTCTGGCGTGAAGAAGGCGACCGCCGGCAAGCCTGAGCAGGCTTTTGACGGCGAGTTCATCACTACGGTCACGGACAACAAGGCGGTAACGGAGGATTACGACCTCATCGCCGGCACCGTCTTCCTGCTGGCCCGGGAAGATCAGGAACTCGCCCTGGACACGCTGTTCGTGGACGAGGCGGGCCAGGTTTCCCTCGCCAACCTCGTCGCCATGGGGCTTTCGGCGAGAAACATCGTGCTGGTCGGGGACCAGCAGCAGCTCGGACAGCCGATCCAGGGCTCCCACCCAGACGGGACGGGCGTCAGCGCGCTGGAGCATCTGCTGCAGGGCGCGTCGACCGTGCCCCCCGAACGCGGCATCCTGCTCGACACCTCCTTCCGCATGCACCCATCGTTCTGCGGTTGGGTGTCCGAGGCGATTTATGAGGGACGGTTGCGCGCGCACGAGGACGCAGCCCGTCAGCGCCTGCTGCTGGCGGAGGGCGCGCCGGCACCACTCGCGCCGCATGGCCTGCGCATGCACTTTGTGCAACACGCCAACCGCTCGCAGTCCTGCCCCGAAGAGGCTGAGGAGGTCGTGCGCCTCTGGACTTCGCTTGTAGGCCAGCGATGGGTTGACCGCGCGGGGCGGGAGCACGTGATCGGTCTGGAGGACGTGCTGGTGGTCGCGCCCTACAACGTGCAAGTCAATTTGCTCCGCCGCCACCTGCCCGAAGGCGCGCGCGTCGGTACTGTGGACAAGTTCCAGGGGCAGGAGGCACCGGTCGTGCTGGTTTCCATGACGACTTCCTCCGGCGAGGATTTGCCGCGCGACATCGCATTTCTGTTCAGCCGCAACCGCCTCAACGTCGCGGTCAGTCGGGCAAAATGCCTCGCCGTGGTTCTCGCCAGCCCGGGACTTTTGGAAGTCGAATGTGGTACGGTGGAGGAGCTGCACTTGGTCAACACGCTCTGTAGCGCGCGTGTGTGGCTGGGCGATGATCCGCTCGCAGCCGATCCGGCTCTCATGCCATCCTGGCGTCAGCCCGGTCAGAACTGGACGCTTCCGGAGCAGGCGGTGCCCGAAGTCGCCGGGGAGTAGGTTGCGACGTCCTTCTCGTTCGGCACCGACAGAAGCAGCTTCCGCGATGCCCAGGGCGCCTATCTTTGAGCGAGGCCACCCCAGACGTAGCTGCAGGCACGAGCCAGCGTCCGGCGCAAGTTTTTCCGCACTGGATCAGCCGTACGAGCCTCCCGCCTGATGGGAACCGCCTTGGATGAGAGACGAGCAGTCTTCTCAGAAGAGGCGGCCACGGCAACGAAGCGCCAAATGGTGGAACCAATCATTGGACACGACCCGGCTACGCATCATCGATCTGGAAACCACCGGCACGGCGCCGCCGGCCGAGATCATCGAGTTCGGTCGTGCCGACGTAGTAAGCGATGCTGGCGGGGTTACGGTGGAAAAGCCAATGGCGCGCCTCTACCGGCCCATGAACGGGATCCCGCCCGAGACGATGGCGGTGCATCACATAACCGAAGCGGATTTTACCGGCGACACACCGGTTTGCACACCCGACCGGCTACGCCTGGCAGTCTGGGGCGGTCCGCCGCCCGACATCCTTGTCGCTCATCACTGTGAGTTCGAACGTCAGTTCGTGACGGAGGCTGTGACCGACGGCCTGCCGTGGATTTGTACCTACAAGGTCGCGTTGCGCATTTGGCCGGAAGCCCCGCGGCACTCCAACCAGGTTCTGCGCTATTGGCGCCAGCTCCGCCTCGATCCGGGCTTGGCCATGCCGCCGCACCGGGCGGGCCCGGATGCCTGGGTGACAGCCCACCTGTTAGCCGAACTGCTGTAGGTGGCGCCAGTCGAACAGATGATCGCCTGGACCCAGGAGCCGAAGCTTCTGCCCAATATTCCCTTCGGCAAGCACCGTGGCGTGCCCTGGGCAGATGCGCCGCTCGACTACCTGCAGTGGGTGATCCGCCAGACTGACATGGACCAGGAGGTCGTGTGGAATGCCAAGCAAGAATTGGCACGCCGTACACTCTGAACGAGCATGGACTTTGGTGCTCAGCTCGAGATACTCGATCGGCGTTGACCTCGGGACACGAGTGTCCTGATCGAAAAGTTCCTATGATCACATGGCTGATCATAGGAGGCGGTGGTGGGCAAGCCTGCGGTGTCGATCACGTTGAGCGCGGCCGAGCGGCGCTAGTTGGAGTCACTGGCGCGGGCTCGCAAGACTGGCCAGGCAATGGCACGGCGGGCCCGGATCGTGCTGGCAGCGGCGGCGGGGCTGGAGAACAAGGTGATCTGCGCCGATGTCGACGCGGACGCGAACACGGATCGCCGCTGTCGTTGTGGCGCTCCAATGGTGAACCTGGCCCATAGCGCGTCCTTCCACGCTTGCTGGAAGACTGCACCATCAAATCCCGGGATCAAACATCTAGCGGAAGGCTGATCGGCTGCACCCCAGGCGTTGCCGAGTGGCTTGAGGGTGGGTGGAGCCACAATCTTTTAGTTGCGATCTTGAAATTGACTGGTGGCATTCCCATGTGGGTAGTGAGAGGCACGGCCCTGCTTGGCCCCTGGCTCCTGACAGCAACGCAGTCCATCCACCGGGAGCCAGGCACAGCTTGGCCGGTTCAGGACGGCGCCAGGGCATCAGCGATGATGCCTAGTGCTGCCCCTGGCCGCGTGCAGCGGCGGGACCGCTGTCCTCTCCCCTCCCCCCTTGTCATCCCATTCGGCGGGCACCCCCAGCGTCATCCCTGGCGCTGGGGGTGCCCGGCACCGCGCATCCGGCACTGAGCCGGCCGCTTCTGCGAACCCTGACCCTGCCAGCGGTGGCACGGGATGGCGATGACAACGCCCACCCGGTGCCCGCTTCCCTCACCCGAAGCCGGCCGCACCGGCCCCGCCGCGCCAGCCGCGGCGGATCTGCCCCGGATGGAGCCGCGCCGGCGGTGTTCAGGCCGGCTCGCCAGCTTGGCCGCCCCGACGCGGGCCGTCCGCCTGACCGGCGGCGGGTCGGGCCAGCCCGGCGGCTGCTTCGGCAGCCTGCCGGGCTGGAGGACTGCCCCGGCCCGCCGCTCTCCAGCCAGGCTCGGTAGCTCTCAAGCCGACCGTCGCGGCCCTTGAGCAAGGCCGAACCCGATGTTGGAGACACCCA
>NZ_JCACHA010000817.1:0-9065 GCF_059503625.1 Skermanella sp. | reverse complement strand
GAAGCGGCAGCCGACAAGCAGGCGCGTCTATGTCGGCTGCCGCTTCGCTCTAGACTGACCTACGAAGCATTGCAATCTCCGATAGCCCGATCTTTGAGGCCGTAGGTATCAGGGCCGGCCGGCTACCTCGCGAATAGCCCGCATCGCCTCTTCCGTCGCCGTCGCGACGACGCGGCCGTCCAGCTCAGTCACGCTGTAATCGGAGCCGTCCAGGAAGCCGGCCAACCCGCCGGCTTCCTGCGCGATCAGCACGCCCGCCGCATGGTCCCATGGCTTCGATCCCGTCGACAGGACGAATTGCCGCCGGCCGAGCGCCAGATCGATGTAGTCCGCAGCCGAGCAGCGGTGGTTATGGAGCTCCCCGAACAACCCCGATGCCGCCATGCCCGGATCGGGCACCAGCCAGTCTTCCGATGTCCAGTAGGCCGACCCGGACGAACGGTTCAGCGGCGTGGCCTTGTCCACTTCCAGCCGCCTGCCGTCGCTCCAGGCGCCGCCGCCAAGCAGGGCCGTGACCGTGACGTCGTTGATCGGATCGTGAATCCAGCCGGCCTTGGTCTGCCCGCCGACGACATAGGCCAGGATCGTCCCGAACACCGGGTTGCCGTCCGCGAAGTTCATCGTTCCGTCCACCGGATCGATCACCCAGACCGGCGTGTCGCCCAGCAGCGCGTCCAGCGTCGCCGGCTCGCGCGAGACCAGCTCCTCACCGATTACCCGCGTCTCCGGATACGCCTCCAGGAGCAGCTGGCTCAGCATCTCTTCCGCCTCGATATCGGCTATCGTGACGGGATCGTTCGGCCCCTTCTGGGCAATCTCGCCCGCCGCCAGATTGCGGAACCGGGGCAGGATCTTAGCTTCCACGGCGGCGCGGATCAGGCCGCTGACGTGGTCCATATCGATCATCATGGGAACTTCCAGGTCGAAGTGAGGGCTAGGTCGAGGTGAGGGGTAGCCAAAGGATCAGGGCTGCTCGGCGATCACGATGAAGGGCTTGGGGCACCCGGCGTTCCGATTCGGGCGTGGCGCCGCCATACCGATGGCGGCCGCCTCCGCCGCCGAGCACGCCAGCGCGTACTTGGTGTCGCCGCCGGGACCGGACAGTGCCTCCGCGCCGGGCGGCGGCAAGGCTCGCTGCTCGACGGCTACTCGTGGCGCCTTGTCCGGCCGGGGGCGGCTATCGTCGTTGCCGGGCGGTGCCGTGAAACTGCGCAGACCCGCTTCAGGCGCCGCCTGAACGGCGCCCGGTAGCAGCAACACAGCCGCCATCAACACCGCGACGGTGACGCGGCGCAGGGACAGGCTCGGCAGTGTGATGACTAGGTTGTTCATGGCCGGACCGGTACTGCGGGATCTGACGCCGGTTTCCCGATGCCGAAGCCCATCATAGCCCAACCTTGGCCTGCGGTCAGGCGGTCTTCGCGCGCCGGGGCTCGTGGCGGGGCTCGCGCTGCATCATTTCGCGGAGCGTCGCGATCAGTTCATGCCCCTTGGGCGTCAGCGAGATGATCTTGCGCCGGCGCTCTCGTGGGTCTTCCTCCGCCTGCACAAGGTCCAGCCCCGGTTTGCCGAAGCTGTGCCACTTGCTGAGCGCCGCCACGTTGCGCGATGCCGAGGACTGGGCGATGCCAAGGCGTTCCGCCAGCTCGCGCATCGACATGCCTTCGTTCTGCGCCAGTGTCAGGAACGACAGGGCGTACTGGATCGGCAGGTCGGGGTCGAGCTTGCGGAACTCCTCCAGCACATGCATCAGCGTGAAGATCTCATCATGTCGCACGCCGGGCGCCATTCAGCATACCCCGCTTATCAGGAGACCAGCGCCTGGGAGTGTAGATGCCGTGCCAGCGGCCGAACCAGAAAAGCAGCTCGCCGCGCTCGCGCCGCACCTCAAGCCAGGAACCGGGCCGCGCCCACCGGGCATATTCCACATAGAGCTTAGGACCGCGTTTCAGCGTCAGGTAAATCGGCATCACAACACCCAGGAGACCATATGAGGAACGAGTTCACTGTGAGGACCATGCCGGACGGCTTGTTCATCGACACAAAGCGGTGGCCGGTAAACCCGGTTTGGCTGGTGTTTCGGTGAATAGCTCGCATGGTCGTCTCCTCGTTCCGGGTAGTGGGCGTTCTTGTGACGCCCGCATCTATCGCCGATTCCGGCAATAGATGCAAGGCCCTAAATCTTCCGACCTCGGATGCGTTCAAGCGTAAGAATGGGGTCGTCGGCCATCAAGCCGATATCCTTCTTCACGTGGTCGGGCAGGTTATGCAGCGTGGCGGCCGTCCCGGCCTCCCGCCACCAGCGCACAAGGGTGCGCCATATGCGGATCATTGCGGTATCCTCCGGTTAATCAATGCAGATGCGCAATACATCCGCTATCGGATGTATCTTGTCAACGCAAATCGTCGGAGTCTGCATCACTCCCCCTGCTTGAGACATCATCCGGAGCGGGAGAAAGGCGAGTAACGGGCGCCGAAGAAAACCGTAAGGTTTTCGTCATACCAAGGCTTGACCTTGATATCTCCCGGCATCGTCGCTCATAGGGACTTCACCCCAAACCTTCAGCATTCTGCCAAGTCTCCGCTAGGAGATGCCAAGATCAAGTCTTGGCATGACGAAAATGGCGTTGAATACTTCACGTTAGTTGCCGCCAGGAGATACCCGAATCAAGTCCGGGCATGACGAAAAAGTGAATGGATATTGCCAACGCGCTGTATAAGACCGCTATTCGCAAACGCTTGTAGCGTGCCGGACCTTCCAGTCCGGCACGCGATAACCTCTTTACTTCACGAGCCCAAGTTCGGTCAGCGTGCCTTCGATCTGGCTGCGCTCGGTCTTCAGGAACTGCGCGAACTGGTCGGACGGCAGGTACAGGTCGATCCAGCCGCGCTGTTTCGCCAGCTCCTTCCACTCGGCGCTGCTCGTCACCTTGGTCATCAGGCCGTCCAACTCCTTGCGCTCGGAATCCTTGATCCCGCCCGGAGCGAAGATGCCGCGCCAGTTGACGAACTCAAGGTTGACGCCCTGCTCCTTAAGAGTCGGCGTGTCGGCGCCTTCCAGACGTTCCGGCGACGATACCGCCAGCGCCCGCAGCTTGCCGGACTGAATCTGCGGCGCGAATTCGTTGTAGCCGCTGACCGCCGCCGTGATATGGCCGCCCAGCACGGCCGCCAGCACCTCGCCGCCGCCGGCGGTCGCGATGTAGTTGACCTTGGACGGCTCGACTCCGGCTTCCTTGGCGATCAGCCCGGCCAGTATCTGGTCGCTGCCTCCCGCCGAACCGCCGCCCCAGGACACCGACCCCGGATCTGATTTGAACTTGTCCAGCAGGTCCTTCAGCGACTTCAGCGGGCTGTCGGCCGGGACGACGATGCCGGAATACTCGCCGGTCAGCCGCGCCAGCGGCGTCACCTGATCCAGCGTCACGGCCGATTTGTTGGTGATGATCGCGCCGACCATGATCTGGCCGCCGACCAGCAGCGTCGGCGTCCGCTTCTTGGCGGTGACGAACTGGGCAAGGCCGATCGTGCCGCCCGCGCCGGGGATGTTCACCACCTGGACGTTCGGCACCAGCTTCTGGTTCTGAAGCACCTGCTGGACCGAGCGCGCGTGCTGGTCCCAGCCGCCGCCGGGCGCTGCGGGTGCTATGATCTCGAGGCTCTTGACCTCAGCCGATGCCGGGTTGCCGAGCATCGTACCGGCGGCCAGCACGGCCGCCATCACTGGCATGAATAATGTGAATTGCCGGCGTAGCATCTTGTCTCCTCCCTCTGATTGTTCTTATGCAGCCCTGTTTTTGTATGGGGGTTGCCGCATTGCAGCCATGTTATCAGACAAAACGCCCCATGCACGATTCCGGTGCGGATGACGCCGAAAGTTATAGGACATCACCTCATATCGTTCTCGGAAGGCCTGATACAGCCGTACGGGCGTGCGGATGTCACAAACCTGTCACTTAAAGCCGGTACAGTATTGGCTACCGCAGTGCTTACGGTCCAAATAACCGTACGTGTTTTGTGGAAATCAAAACCGTGCTGGAAATATCGGCTGTGATGAAGCGCACTGCCGGGCAGTTCGCGTATCGCGTTTTATTTCGCTCGCCCCGTATCCGGTGGTTTCGGCCAATCCCGAAACACCGGACCCGGCGATAATTCCGATTCCTGAAAACCGGCGACAAGCGACAAGTCACCCGGCGGAAGCCCGTACTGGTATTTGCCAAGTCATTTGCCAAGTCGCAGGGACCCGCCGACAAGGGAGCAGACATGACTGAAGGATCATTTCACCGGCGCCGATCCGGCGCCGTCTGGCTGGTGGGAGCCGTCCTGGCCCTGGCGGCCGGCGGCGGCGTCTGGCTCTGGTACGACGGTTCACTTCCCGGCACCACGACACCTGCCCAGGCGCAGACAGCGGCGCCTCCGCCACCCCCCGTTACCGTAAGCCACCCCCTGCGCCGCGACCTGATCGAATGGGACGAGTTCACCGGACAGTTCGGCGCGGTCGATTACGTGGAGATCCGGGCACGCGTCCCCGGCTACCTGCAATCGATCCACTTCCAGGATGGCCAGATCGTCCAGAAGGGCGCCCTGCTCTTCGTGATCGATCCGCGCCCTTATGAGGCCGCCCTGGCCTCCGCCAAGGCGCAGCTCGCCCAGTCCAACGCACGTCTCGACCTTGCCAACCAGCAGCTCGCCCGCGCCGGAGCGCTGCGCCAGCGCGACGTGCTCTCGGCCAGCACCTATGACGAACGCGTCCAGGAAGTACGCGTCGCGGCGGCCGGAGTGGAAGTGTCCAAGTCCGCCGTCGAAACCGCCGAACTGGACCTTGAGTTCACCCGCATCACGGCTCCCGTCAGCGGGCGGGTCAGCCAGCGCGAAGTCAGCATCGGCAACCTGATCGCCGGCGGCACCGGCGGCGCTCCCACCCTGCTGACGACCATCGTCTCGCTCGACCCGATCTACTTCAACTTCGACATGAGCGAGAGCGACTTCCTAGCCTACCAGCGCGCCACCGCGCGAGGATTGCTGGCGCAGCAGCGTGACGGCGCGGTGGGCGTTCAGGCCCGCCTGTTCGACGAGCGCGACTGGCCGCTGGAAGGCCGGATCGACTTCGTCGACAATCAGGTCGATCGCGGCGCCGGCACGATCCGCGTCCGCGCCGTCTTCGACAACCCCACGATGATGCTGACTCCCGGCCAGTTCGGCCGCCTGCGCCTGCCCGGATCCGAGCGCTATACCGCGACCCTGGTTCCCGACAGCGCCATCGTCAGCGACCAGTCCAGCAAGATCGTCCTGACCGTGGCCGAGGACGGTACGGTGGTGCCCAAGCCCGTACGTCCCGGCCCGATCGAGGACGGCCTGCGGATCATCCGCTCCGGCCTGGAGCCCACCGACCGCGTCATCATCAGCGGCATCGTCCGTGCCCGGCCCGGTTCCAAGGTCACGCCGCAGGACGGCGAGATCCAGGCGGAGCAGGTAGCATCGCCATGAAGCTGTCGCATCTGTTCATCGAGCGGCCGATCTTCGCGACGGTGCTCTCGATCCTGATCACCCTGATCGGCGGCTTCGCCTATTTCACCTTGCCGGTGGCGCAGTATCCGGAAATCGCGCCGCCGACCATCGTCGTCAACGCCAACTACCCCGGCGCTTCCGCCGAGGTCGTCGCCAATACCCTGGCCGCCCCGCTGGAGCAGGAGATCAACGGCGTCGAGAACATGCTCTACATGTCCTCGCAATCGACCGGCGACGGCAGGCTGGCGCTGACCATCAGCTTCGCGCTCGGCACCGATCTGGATACCGCACAGGTTCTGGTCCAGAACCGCGTCGCGGTGGCCGAACCACGCCTGCCGGAGGAAGTCCGCCGGCTCGGCGTGACGGTGCGGAAGAACTCGCCCGACATGCTGATGGTGATCCATCTCAGCTCGCCCGACCAGTCGCGCGACCAGCTCTACATCTCCAACTACGCGACGCTCCAGGTCAAGGACGTGCTGGCCCGGCTCGACGGCATCGGCGACGTCCAGGTCTTCGGCGCGCGCGACTACGCCATGCGGATCTGGCTCGACCCCGACCGCATCGCCAGCCGGGGGATGACGGCGGGCGAGGTCGTGGCCGCTCTCCGCTCGCAGAACGTCCAAGTCGCGTCCGGCGTGCTCAACCAGCCGCCCGTGCCGGTGCAGGGCGCGTTCCAGCTCAACATCGAAACTCAAGGGCGCCTGATCGATCCGCGCCAGTTCAGCAACATCGTCGTGCGGACGGACCCCGACGGCCGCGTGACCCGCGTCCGCGACATCGGCCGGGTGGAACTGGCGGCTCAGGACTACGGCACCAACGGCTATCTGGACGAGCGGACCGCCGTGCCGCTGCTGATCTTCCAGCGGCCTGGCTCCAACGCCCTGGCGACGGCGGAACGCATCATGGCCACCATGACGGAGCTGTCCGCCAGCTTCCCGACCGGCTTGCAATACGACATCGTCTACAATCCGACCGAGTTCATCGCCGAATCGGTCAACGAGGTCATCAAGACGATCTTCGAGGCGGTGGCGCTGGTCGTGATCGTCGTGATCCTGTTCCTCCAGACATGGCGGGCCTCGATCGTCCCGATCGTGGCGATCCCGGTATCGCTGATCGGCACCTTCACCGTCCTTGCCGCGATGGGCTACTCGCTCAACACGCTGTCGCTGTTCGGCCTCGTGCTGGCGATCGGCATCGTGGTGGACGACGCCATCGTCGTGGTCGAGAACGTCGAGCGCAACCTGCGGGCGGGGATGTCGCCACGAGAGGCCTCTCACCGCACCATGGACGAGGTCGGCGGCGCGCTGATCGCCATCGCCTTGGTGCTGACGGCGGTGTTCATTCCGGCCGCCTTCGTGTCCGGCATCTCCGGCCAGTTCTTCCGCCAGTTCGCGGTGACCATCGCCGCTGCCACGGTGATTTCGTGCTTCGTTTCCCTGACTCTCAGCCCGGCGCTCTGCGCCCTGCTGTTCAAGCCGCACGACCATGAGGTGCCGCACAGGAAGTCCAACCTGCTGATGCGGCCGGTCAAGGCCTTCTTCAACGGCTTCAACCGGCTGTTCGACGGCTTGGCCTCCGGTTACGGCGGCATGACCCGGCGGTTCGTCCGGCTGCCGCTGGTGGTCCTGTCGGTCTACGGCCTGCTGCTGCTCGGCACGGGATGGCAGTTCAACCGCGCGCCGACCGGCTTCATCCCCAACCAGGACCAGGGCTACCTGATCACGGTGATCCAGCTTCCGCCCGGATCGTCCCTGTCGCGGACGGATGCGGTGGTGCGCGAGGCGACCAAGATCATCCTGGAAACCGAGGGCATCGATCACGCGGTCCCCTTCGCGGGCTTCGACGGCGCTACCTTCACCAATGCGTCCAACAGCGGCGCCATCTTCTCCGCCATGGCGCCGTTCGAGGAAAGATTGAAGCATGGCCTGACCGCCGACCATCTCCAGCAAGAGCTGATCGGCCGTCTGAGCAGCATCAAGGAAGCCTTCATCATCACGATCTCGCCGCCGCCCGTCCGTGGCATCGGCAATTCCGGCGGCTTCAAGATGATCGTCCAGGACAAGCGCGGACGCGGACTGAAATCGCTGGAGGAGGCGACCCAGGAGATCGTCGCCGCCGGCAACGGCACCACCGGCTTGTCGAGCGTCTTTTCCCTGTTCAACACCAGCACGCCCAAGATCTACGCCGATATCGACCGGCTGCGTGCCCAGATGCTCGGCGTTTCGGCGGACCGGGTGTTCGAGACGCTGGAGGTCTACCTGGGTTCCACCTTCGTCAACGAGTTCAACTTTCTGGGCAGAACCTACCGCGTCACCGCCCAGGCGGACGGCACCTTCCGCGACGACCCCAGGGACATCGCCAACCTGAAGACCCGCAACGAGCGCGGCGAGATGGTGCCGATCGGCTCGGTGGCGGAACTCCGCGACACCACCGGCCCGTACCGCGTCACCCGCTACAACCTTTACCCCGCGACGGAGATCCAGGGCGCCACCTTGCCGGGCTACTCGACCGGCTTCGGTCTGGACGCCATGGAACGCATCGCGGCGGAGAAGCTGCCCGATGGCTTTGGCTTCGAGTGGACGGAACTGGCGTTCCAGGAGCGTCAGGCGGGCGACAGCGCGCTGATCATCTTCGGCATGTCGGTCGTCTTCGTCTTCCTGCTGCTGGCGGCCCAGTACGAAAGCTGGACGCTGCCGTTCTCGGTGATCCTGATCGTCCCGATGTGCCTGCTGGCCGCCGTGACCGGGTTGCTGATCCGGGGCATGTCGGTCGATATCCTGGCTCAGGTCGGTTTCGTCGTCCTTGTCGGTCTGGCCGCCAAGAACGCGATCCTGATCGTCGAGTTCGCCAAGCAGGCCGAGGACGAAGGGATGAGCCGGTTCGACGCGGCGGTGGAAGCCGCCCGCACCCGCCTGCGGCCGATCCTGATGACCTCCTTCGCCTTCATCCTGGGCGTGGTGCCCTTGATGATCGCGCAGGGCGCCGGCGCGGAGATGCGCCAGTCGCTCGGGACGGCGGTGTTCTCCGGCATGCTCGGCGTCACGTTCTTCGGGCTGATCTTCACGCCCGTCTTCTACACCGTGATGCGCAAGTTCGCCCGCAAGCGCCAGCCGCCGCAGCCGGTCGCGGCGCCGGCTTCGACTCCAAACCCGGCTCCGGCGGAATGACGGCGGTCAGTTAGAAACCAGCAACCGCAACCCCAGCCCCCCGAGCACCACGCCCAACGTCGCCTCCAGCCCCCGGCGGAGGCGGCGGTAGGCCACGGTGACCGCATAGGCCGACAAGGCGATCGCCAGCGTCGTGTGCCACACCAGCGACATCGCCACTGCGCCGGCGACGGCGATCACCCCGATGGAGGCCGGCGTTTCCGGTGTCAGGAACACGCTGGTCAGCGATACCCAGAAGACGCCGGCCTTCGGGTTGAGCAGCATCAACCCGAAGCCGCGCATCACGCTTCCCCTGGCGGAAGCGGCGGTTGCCGCTTCCGTGTCGGGCTTCGGCAAGGCATCGGCCCCGTTCCCCTTCTTCAAGGCTGCCCGGATCGACAGCACGGCCAG
>NZ_JCACHA010000816.1:0-9083 GCF_059503625.1 Skermanella sp. | reverse complement strand
TGGACAAAAAAGTGAGCTTGCTACAATCATCGCACTCAACAAGAGAATTGTCCAATGTCTCGCCTTCCTGCCGTTAGGCCACTGTCGCAGATACTGCCGCCGGGATCAGAAGGTGGCGGAGAGTTCGCACGTGTAATCAATTTGTTGATTTACTATGATGCTCGCCGGGCCGGCCACACCATTAACCTATTCAGCGACCGCGCCGGGGACGCTTATGGGCTCGACGCTTTCGACAGCGAGGGGATCGGCTACCAGTATAAGTTCTTCCCCAGCCCGCTCAGCGACGACCATCGCGCCGAAATCGTCAAGGCGCTGAAGAAGGCTATTGCCGAGCACGAAAAGAGTAGAATTCAGAAATGGGTTCTGGTCACGCCCGACGATCTGGTCAATTCCGTAGCCAGAGTCCAGGGCGGTGATGTGGAATGGTTCAAAAAACTGAAAGCAGGACACGACGCGCCCTTCGAACTGGAACATATGGGCCATACCAAGCTCCAGGCCCTGTTCTTGAATGCCGAGGCCTTGTGCCTGCATTATTATCCCGAAATCGTTCCCAATGGATTAAGTCGCCGCGATACCATTCAGACCATTCGCAAGCAATACGACAACAACTTGAAATCATACTACAATCGCATCGAATTTGTCGGCATGTCGGTGCGCAAGGAGGATGCGAGCCGTGGCCTTCCTATGCAGGCCATTTACATCCCCCTAGAGACCGTAGCGGAGGGGACCGCCGCCGATGACGATAAGGCAGAACGCACCAACCCGCTGAAATTTTTGGAGTACGGCAGGCGCACGGTGATCCTGGGGGATCCCGGCAGCGGCAAATCCACAGTCCTGCGCTTCCTGGCCCTGGCTGGCCTCCTCCCAGAGCTGCAAGCGCGCTACTCGGCGCGCGCTGATGACCGGCTAACGGTCTTGGTCACGCTGCGGCGCTATGCAGATGCACTGAAATCCAACCGCGATCTCCCGTTGCTCGATTACATCGTCGCCTCGATACGAGCGGATTTTTCCATTCCCGACATCTCCGTGGATTTTTTGAAACACTTCTTAGAAACGGGCCGGGTGGTTCTGCAATTCGACGGCGTGGACGAACTGCCCGACTTAGGTTTCAAGACCGTTGTGCGCGACCGCGTCCGCAGCATGGTGACCAGCTATCCCGGCAACACCGTCATCGTCACGTCGCGCATTGCCGGGTACGAGGCCGAGGCCCGATTCGCTGGTAGCGATCCCTTCCACCACTGCCAGATGGCATCGCTACAGGAACCGCAGCAGCGGTGCTTCGTCGAGGACTGGCACCGAGAGAGAACCGAACAATCCCAGGAGCAGGCCAAGTTGGTTGAGGATTTGATGTCGATCCTGACCGACTCCGATAATGTCGCAATCCGCGAACTGGCGCGCAACCCTCTGCTGTTGACAATCATGGTGCTGGTTCACCGCATTGATGTTGTGCTGCCGGACGAGCGGGTGAAGCTGTACGAAAAGTGCATCGAAACCCTGATGTTCACATGGCTGAACCGGAAAAAGGACCTCGGGTCAGGCTCGTCCCGGAAGGAGCGGGCGGAGCAGCGCCTGTTACGCCGGCTGGCTGCGCTGGCCCAGTGCATGCACGAACAGGCTGGCAGCGATGGCGCCGACAAGCGCGCGGTGGTTTCTGCAAAGCAATTGGAGGACATGCTGACCCGCCATATCATGGCCGTCGAATACCGCGGCAACGAGACTGAGAAGAACAATGCGGAGGATGAGGCACAAGACTTCTTGAAATATGTGCGGGAGCAGGCCGGGCTGATGATTGAAGCCGGATCGAACCTGTACAGCTTCCTGCACTTGACCTTTCAGGAATACCTTGCCGCCCGCCACATCATCATCCAGTCCGAAGCACGAGGAGGCGACAGCTACATCTGGGAAAAGATCGAGCCGCTGGCGGCTGACGCACGCTGGCGGGAGGTGATCCGCCTGTTGGTGGCAGAACGGAAATCGGAGGAAAGTCAGCGCAACTTGACCGGTAAAATCCTTGAACTTGGGCGCCTTGCCGAAGGCTCCCTTGCCGAAGCCAATCTTGCCGCCCTGTGCGGCGGCTTGCTGATCGACCGCGTTCCCGCGGCAGCGGAAAGGGCACCGGACATTCTGGCCGCCCTGCTGCTGGCTACCGCCCGTGCGGCCGATGACCAAGGGATCGTAACTGCTCTGCTGGGACAATTGACGACGCTGGTGGGCCGGGCGGACAATGCCGGTTCCATCTGGGACGAGGCGGTAGAGCAGGCGCTGGCGCAAGCCGGCAGCGGCGTGAAAGCCGGAGTCTGTCTGACCGCATTCACCGTGCCCCTGGCGCGCCAGCGAGTGGAGCCGCTGATGGATGTGCTGCTTGATGACGATGCACAAGCGGCGGCCCTAGCAGATGGGTTGCTGTGGAGCAAGCCCGCGAATGGCCGCTATGTTCAAACGGCACGCGATCAGTTCTTTCCTTATCTTCAATACGGCTTGTTAAAGTCTCCTGACAGCAATTTTCTGACAAATCTGACTGCATCTTCCTTGCCACAATTTGGCGCCAAAGAATTGGGCCGCCTTATGTTGACCGCAGCTGCCTCCGGTAGTTCTGGGCCGTTTATGGATTGCGCCTACAATCAAGCAATCTTTCATGCATCAACCAACCGAGAAGTCACCCAAGAGGCTTCTAGTGTAGGAAAAGAGAAGTATAATTGGCACCGCAGCCGGGCTCGGGATCGGGATCGGGTTCTAGATCGAGTTCTGGATCGGGTTCGGGATCGGGATCGTGTTCTGGGTCGTGTTCTGGATCGGGTTCGGGATCGGGACCGTGTTCTGGATCGTGTTCCGGATCGGGATCGTGTTCTGGATCGTGTTCGTGTTCTGGGTCGTGTTCGTGTTCGGGATCAACATGTTCGGCGGGGTTGGGAGCTGCTCTGGTCGGAAATTTTGAAGGATCGCGAATTGCAGGATGCGATTATCAATTTCATCTTGCTCCCTCTGAATCTACCCCGGTCGCCGATTTGGTGGGAGGCCTTGCGGCGCCACTATCTTCCCAATCTCTGCTATCGCCATACCTTGTTCCGATCCGAAACCCTGACTCAAACCGTCGCCGACCTTAAGCGCGGAAAGGACGAGGATGCGGTCTGGCGGGCCGCCTGTTGGTTGCTGCTCGACCTGGGGCCTCAGCAATTGTCGATTTTAAATTTGCCAGAGGAGGTTTTTGAGCAGTTGATTGCCGTATGCAAACGGCTCAGCCACCCGGTCCTGGAATTCATCTTGGCTCTGCACCAAGCCTGCCGCACCGAGGAGCCCGACGAGACAGCAATTGCCGCAGTCAAGGCGATGTTTGATAATCCATCCCCGAAGTTGCGGGAAACTTTGGTGGCAACTTGCTGGATTGACCCCCGCCGGCCTCGGCGCCAGTTTCGCGTGGCAGGCGCGGCTGGCGGAGTTGATCCCACGCCACTGGCATGAGACGTGAACCGATGCTGAGCATCCGGGGCAATTTTCGAGAGACATCGAATTTTACGAGATACGGCGACATCCAGAACTACGAATGCATCCGAGCCGGCATCGTCAACTTGTTGGGCGAAGCTGATAGTTGGGCGAGTTTGACGGCGATCATGGGTGCAGCGGACTATGCGGCTTGCTCAATGCCGCAGACGTCATGCCACGCCTGGAAGGCGCGGGTCTGCTCGGTATTGTAGTCGGTTACGGTCATGCTGTGGCGGGACAGGCGGAAAAGATTGTCGATCTGATCGTAGGCGGACAGCAAGGGCACTGCCGCGCGATTGTGGGTCAAGCCGCTATTGCCGTTTCGGATCCGGAATTGGTGTCGAACAGCTGCCCGAAGCCGGGACCGAATTTGCCGTTGAGGACGGCACAGCGGACGCGGAGCAGGAGATCGGCGCCGTGGCGGGACCAGCGCATCTGCTGGGATTTGTTCATGCGCCGGTTGACCAGGAAGTTGGCGGTGCCTTCGGTGATCGAAGCGCCGACCCGTAAACCGACACGATGGCGTTCGGCATAGTTGACCAGCCAAACGATGAGACAACGGTCGATCTCGCGCCGCGCCGTCCACAACCGACGCGACGATGGATCCCTCTTTCGGCCGCCTAGATGTTCAATGTACCGGCGAGACCGCGACGGCGGGTTTGCCGCTTGGAGAGTTTCGTATCGTCAGCAGGCAAGCGGCCGGTTCAGCACATAAATGATCGATTTTCGCCCATCCGCACACACATAGCCCCAGGTGCGGGACATGGCTCTCGCGCCTTTCGCCTTTAAAAACGCTGGAGGAAACCCGAACAATGGCGACATCCGAAGGAAAGGCCACCATCGCAGCCGGCCCCGGCGCCGCCGCTGCCGGTGAACCGGACGAGCAGATCGGGAAAACGCCGGTCGGCCGTTCGTTCATGGGGATCGCGGCGGGGTTCCTGCTGTTCGTGGTCATGCTGATGCTTCCCGCACCCGCCGGCATGTCCGATGAGGCCTGGATCGTGGCGGCGGTCGCCGTGCTGATGGCGGCCTGGTGGGTGACCGAAGCCCTGCCGCTGGCCGCCACCGCCCTGGTGCCGCTGGTCCTGTTCCCGCTGCTGGGAGTGGCGACGACGCGCGAGGCCGCATCGCCCTATGCCGATCCGCTGATCTTCCTGTTTCTCGGCGGGTTCGTGCTGGGCCTTGGGCTGCAACGGTGGAACCTGCACCGGCGCATCGCGCTGACCATCATCTCGTGGGTCGGCACCGAACCGGCGCGGCTGGTCGGCGGATTCATGCTGGCGACCGCGTTCCTCAGCATGTGGGTCAGCAATACCGCGACGGCGGTGATGATGCTGCCGGTCGCGCTGTCGGTGATAGCGCTGGTCGAGCGCGACCGGAAGCAGGACGGACAAGGCGCGGGACGGCGGAACTTCGCGGTGTCGCTCCTGCTGGGAGTGGCCTACGGCGCCAGCATCGGCGGTCTGGCGACGCTGATCGGCACGCCGCCCAACGCGCTGCTGGCGGCCTATATGTCACGCACGTATCAGGTCGAGATCGGCTTCGCCCAGTGGATGGTGGTCGGCGTGCCGCTGGTCGTGGTCATGCTGGGAGTGACATGGCTGCTGCTGACCAAGGTCGTGTTTCCGACGCCCGCCGGAGCGATCAAGGGTGCGATGAGCGCCGTCGGCGGCGAGATCGCCAACCTGGGGCCGATGACGCGGCCGGAAAAGCTGGTCGGGACGGTCTTCGTCGTCACGGCGGCGACCTGGATACTGCGGCCCCTGATCTCCGATTTCGTCCCCGGTCTTGACGACACGGTGGTCGCGATGGCGGCGGCGGTCGTGCTGTTCCTGATCCCGTCGGGATCGGAGCGGGGCGGGTTCCTGATGGATTGGGACACCGCCCGCAAGCTGCCCTGGGGCGTGCTGCTGCTGTTCGGCGGCGGGCTGTCGCTGGCTTCGGGGATATCGGACAGCGGCCTTGCCGAATGGCTGGGCGAGATGCTCGGGCTGCTCAGCGCGTGGCCGGTCATCCTGGTCATGCTGGTCGCCACGCTGGCCGTCATCTTCCTGACCGAATTGACCAGCAACACCGCGACGGCGGCGGCCTTCCTGCCGCTGGTCGGGTCGGTCGCGGTGGGCATCGGCATGGACCCGTTCATGCTGACGGTTCCGGTGGCGCTGGCGGCGTCCTGCGCCTTCATGCTGCCGGTGGCGACTCCGCCCAATGCCATCGTCTACGGCAGCGGCAACCTGACCGTGGCCGACATGGCGAAGGCGGGCCTGTACCTGAACCTGATCAGCACCGTCCTGATCACCGGCTTGACCTATCTGGCGGTCGGAACGCTGTTCCGGGTCGGCTGACCGGTCAAGTCAGGCGGTACTGATCGTCGGTTACGTGTTCCAGCCAGTCGACCGCCTTCCCGTCGAGCTTTTCCTGGATCGCGATGTGGGTCATGCCGGTGGTCGCGGCGGCGCCGTGCCAGTGCTTCTCTCCCGGCGGGAACCAGACGACGTCGCCGGGGCGGATCTCCTCGACAGGTCCGCCCTCGCGCTGCGCCCAGCCGCAGCCGGCGGTGACGATCAGGGTCTGGCCGAGCGGATGGGTGTGCCACGCGGTGCGGGCGCCGGGTTCGAACGTGACGCTGGCGCCGGCGGCGCGGGCTGGATCGGGCGCGCTGAACAGCGGGTCGATCCGGACGGCGCCGCTGAACCAGTCCGCCGGCCCCGTGCCCGACGGCTGCGATCCGCTTCTCTTGATGTCCATGGTCGTCTTCCCTTCATCGGAACGGCGGCCGCGTGCTGTCGCCTGCCGCCTCGAAGGTAATGGAAAACCCGCGCGTCTCGTTGCGTCGCGCAGCGTTGCGCATCCGGTGCGCATCCGGTGGATATGGCTGCTGCAGTCGCCGCTCGATACGATCTTTTTGTCTCGTTTTTAGGGCAATTTTATCGTACTTAGCGCGTATTGGTAGCAACCGACAGTGCGGGAGAACCGGCGTGAGCCCCGTCAAAAGCGATCTGGAAACAGCCCTTTCCCACTGGCCCGCCGATCCGTCGGAACCGGTGCTCGAACAAACGGTCGGTGGCGCGTTGCGCGACGCCGCCGCGGCCTGGAGCGGGCGGACGGCCTTGGTCGACGGGACGCTGGACGCGGGTGAGCGGCGGCGGTGGAGCTTCGCGGAGCTTCTGGCGGGGGCCGAGCAGGTGGCGCGCGCGCTGCTGGAGCGCTTCGCGCCCGGCGAACATGTCGCCATCTGGGCGGCGAACTGCCCGGAATGGGTCCTGATCGAGTTCGGAGCGGCCCTGGCCGGTCTTACGCTGGTCACGGTCAATCCGGCCTATCTGGCAAAGGAACTGGCCTATGTGCTGACCCAGTCCAAGGCGGTCGGGCTGATCGTGCAGCCGGAATACCGGGGCCGGAACCTGCTGGCGGCGGTCGAGGAAGTCCGCCCCGGCCTGACCGACCTGCGGCAGGTGATATCGCTGTCGTCATGGCCGGAGTTCCTGGCATCCGGGTCGCCGGTCCGGGCGCTGCCGGAAGTCACCCCCGGCGATATCGCGCAGATCCAGTATACCTCGGGCACAACGGGTTTCCCCAAGGGCGCCCTGCTGCCGCACCGCAGTCTGGTCAACAACGGGCGTTTCTACGCGCGCGCCATCGGCGCCGGTCCGGACGACGTCTGGGTCAATCCGATGCCCATGTTCCACACGGCGGGGTGCGGGCTGCTGACGCTGGGAGCGCTTCAGACCGGCGGTG
Organism: Skermanella sp.; assembly: GCF_059503625.1. Taxonomy (NCBI): domain Bacteria; kingdom Pseudomonadati; phylum Pseudomonadota; class Alphaproteobacteria; order Rhodospirillales; family Azospirillaceae; genus Skermanella; species Skermanella sp. Next base: position 1,865 of record NZ_JCACHA010000816.1, on the reverse strand, counting down.
TCCATGTCATTCCGGCGGGCTTCGATCCCGCCGTGATGCTGGGCCTGTTCGAGGCCGAGCGCGGCACCATCATGCTGAGCGTGCCGACCATGCTGATCCGGATGCTGGACCATCCGGAAGTGAACACCCGCGACCTGTCGTCGTGGCGGCTGTCGACGCTGGGCGGAGCGCCGGTGCCGCCGGAACTGGTGCGCCGCGCCCAAAGCCTGCTCGGGCTGAAGGTCGCGATCGGCTTCGGCCAGACCGAGGCTTCTCCTTATATCACCCACACGCTTCCCGACGATCCGCATCCGGACTGGATTTCCACGGTCGGCCGGCCGCTGCCGCAAACGGAGGTCAAGGTGATCGATCCCGCCACCGGGGCCACCGTGCCGCTGGATACGGTCGGCGAGATACTGGCGCGCGGCTATGGGGTGATGACCGGCTATTTCAACGATCCCGACGGGACGGCCAGGGCGCTGGACGCGGAGGGATGGCTGCATACCGGCGATCTCGGCAGCATGGACGCCGACGGCTATTGCCGCATTCAGGGCCGCCTGAAGGACATGATCATCCGGGGCGGCGAGAACATCTATCCGCGCGAGATCGAGGACGTGCTGTTCACCCATCCCGCCGTGGCGGGCGCGTCGGTGGTCGGCATCGGGGATCAGGAATTGGGCGAAGTGCCCGCCGCCTTCGTCCAGTTGAAGCCGGGCCTGTCGGCATCCGGGGAGGAGTTGACGGCGTTCTGCCGCATGCATCTGGCGGTCTACAAGGTGCCGCGCATCTGGTGCTTCGTGGAGCAGTTTCCCCAGACGGCTTCGGGGAAGATCCAGAAATTCGTTCTGCGGGATCAGTTTAAGGCGTAACACCGGTGACCGGAACGGTCGGGCGGCACCATCACCGGCGGCGGCAGGAAGCTGCCCCGGTCATAGCGCTTACAGCGCTTACCGGAAATACCGCTGGAAAATTTCCGTGCGAGTTGTAAAAGCAGAAGCCCAGGCCGCTTTACAGCCTGGGCTTCGTCATAAGATACTCCGGGAGCTTGCAAGCAGAGGCCGGTCCGAAGCATACATATAGTCCATATAGAGGTTTTTCAGAAACGATGCAACCCCGATTTATCTACACTCCGGATTTCGAAAAGAAGATTGAGGCAGCGTTGTCCACTGAGCGTCTGGACTCTTACCGCGAGGCACTGGGGCCGGGCTGCACATTCGACAAGGTCATAAGATTGTACAATGCCAATACGGCTTTGAGCGAAGCTTTGTTGGGGCCTATACAAGCTATGGAGATTTCAGTCCGGAATTCCATATGCCAACAGATTTCAAAAGAGCATGGCGATGACTGGTATCTATCGAACAGCATGAATCTAGAGGCGAAATCGTATCACCTCATCGAAAAGGTTTACAAAGACTACAGAAACAAGCCGCAGTTCGCCGATCCTAAAAAACTCGAGGCGAAAATCGTGTCCGAGTTGACTTTAGGATTTTGGCCTAATTTATTTAAAAGCTGTTACGAAGATCCTCTGTGGAGAAAGTGCCTCAGAAATGCATTTCCTCATGTGGGAGGAGCACTACTCAGAAATGATGTATTTGCCATCCTAGATAGGATCAGAAGACTTAGAAACAGAATTGGCCATCACGAGCAAATCATTCTCTACAACCTTGAGGAAAGATACAATAACATCATTGATATTATTTCTTGGGTAAGCCCTATTACGGCGATCTGGCTTGGCGTCTATCAGTTTTCCCACGCTTCCCACAGAGGTGGTAAGGGCAGACAGGCCTGGAGGATTTTAACGATGCGTCGGATGCCGCGTGTGAACCAGGATGTTTTGCCGCGCGCGACTTTCCTGGGCTGATGTTTCAGGTCTTTTTTTCACTGGG
>NZ_JCACHA010000815.1:0-9109 GCF_059503625.1 Skermanella sp. | reverse complement strand
ATCAACAGCGTCGAATCAGAACGCGCGATTCCAAGCAACATCAAAGTGCTCTAGTTTCAGGCCGCCAAACTCCGTCCGCCAGCGATGATAGGTTGGCTGCGTCACTCGGACTTCCAGCACCGCATCCGCCACCGACCTCTACTGGCCGACCAGTACCTCCGCCTGGCGCAGCTTCGCTACGATCGCCTTTAGAATGTGCATCGGCTTCCGCACCATTCCAATCACCCTTTCGCTGCCGCCGGACCAAGTTACCGGCGGACCTTCTCTACAGGGGCAACTCACAAAGCCAATGCCGCTACAAGCTCGACCGCAAAGTCTCTATCGCCGCAACCAATGCCGCAACGCCTAGCGAAAGTTTCGTTCTTGACGCTCTCGCTCTGCGGGCGACCCTTGTGGTGGCCACACTCTCGCCGCTCAGAACAGGCGCATGCGCCTGCGAGTCCATTTCAGACAAGAGGCCCAGCATCACGCCAACCATTCGCCGCGAGGGAACGGCGCCACAGCGCCATCAAGCCGATCATCGGCACAGGAATATCAAGGCCATCTCGGCCGTGACGTCCTGCTCGGCACAAAAGGCAATGCTGTCAGCCTCGTCCTCGCAGCCGCGGGCTACAACGTCCGCTTGCTCCGTTCATGGCTGGCCTAACTCTTAGCGTACCTTCTCAGCGCGCTGCAGCCGTCGCAAAAGGCCAAGACGGATCCCTGCCCGGGTCTCCGACTGCCTGAGAACCTTGCACGTTAAATGGCGACAAACCGGACCACAGCGGCGAGGCCGGTTTGCATGACGTCATTGTCCGTTCAGAAACTGCCGAACACGCTGTAAAGACCCAGTACTGACACCAGCGAAATCAGCGGGATCACGACTGACACCATACCAATGTCGGCGTAGCTCTCCCGGTGCGTCAGACCGCAGATGGCGAGCAGCGTGATCACCGCCCCATTATGCGGCAAGCTGTCGAAGCCACCGGAGGCGAGCGCGGAGACGCGATGCAGGATCCCCGGGTCGATGCCCGCGGCCTGCGCCATTTCGGCGTAGGTGGAACCAAGGGTTTGAAGCGCGATGCTCATCCCGCCCGAGGCTGAGCCGGTGATGCCGGCCAGCACGTTCACTGCCACCGCGAGTGAAATGACCGGATCACCGCCACCCGCGTTCAGTACCGCTTCGCGGATCGCGAAGAAAGCCGGCAGGCTGGCGATGACCGCACCGTAGCCGACCTCGGAGGAAGTATTGAAGATTGGCAGCAGCGAGCCCATTGTGCCGTCGTTCACCGACTTCTTTAAGTCGCCGATAGCTCGCCAGGACGTGGCAAGAATGAACAGGATGGCCAGCACGAGGGCTACGATAATGGACCAGATGCCGCGCACCGCATCGATATTGGTTGAGCCGTAGCGCGGCTCGCTGAGGTAGCCGGTATCCATCACCGGTATGGCAAGGTTCAAAAAGGCCCAGTTCACGGCGATGACGAGCAGGACGGGCGCGAAGGCCAGCGCCACGCTGGGCTCGGAACGTGGGTGCGGGTCTGCCGGCACGCCGCTTGGCTGTTCCGCGCCTGCAGGCGGCGGCGCTTCGCGTGGCACATTGCCAACATGCGCTGCTCCGACCGTGCTCGGGCGCGGCCCATCCTGAGAATATGGCTGCACGCCGACAGGGCCGGAGTAACCCTCTCCAGCGTCACGGGCGGAGCGCGAGCGCCAGTTCAGCCAGAGCGTACCGCCGCCGAACATGATGAGCGCCGCGACGATGCCGATGCCCGGGGCAGCGAAAGCATCTGTGCCAAAGAAGGGCGATGGGATCGCGTTCTGAATCGCCGGGGTACCCGGCAGCGCCGTCATCGTGAAGGTGAAGCTACCGAGCGCAATCGCACCCGGGATCAGCCGCTTGGGCGTACCGCTCTGCCGGAACAGCGCGGCCGCGACCGGAAACACCGCGAAGGCCACCACGAAGAGGCTGACGCCGCCGTAGGTCAGCACGCTGCATGCGAGCACGACGGCAAGGATGGAACGCTCCGCTCCGACGCGCTCCACGATCCAACTGGAGATGACGCGGGCCGAGCCGCTGTCGTCCATCAGCTTGCCGAAGATGGCGCCGAGCAGGAACAAGGGGAAGAACTGCACCATGTAGCGGCCCAGCGCTGCCATGAAGACCTGCGTATAGGTGCCGAGAATCGGTAGGTCACCTTGTGCCAAGACTGCGAGCAACGCCAGGATCGGCGCCAGCACCAACACGTTGATACCTCGGTAAGCGAGGTACATGAGCAGTATTAACGACAGGATGATGCCGACGAGGCCGATCATCTGCTTGCTCCTTCGCCCGGACCGCACGCCAAGGCATGTAGATGGTCTTCGGCTTCCGCGCGGCCCTCATAGATGTGCGGCGCCACGTCGCGCCGGCGTAGCGCGGCGCCGAACTTCATGTGGAGGAAGGCGCTGGTCGTGTAGCGAGTGACGCCGGAATAGAACCGCCGCACCAAGCCATCCACCATGTCGGTGTACGCGTCCAGCAGCTCCGGAGCGATGGTGAAGTGATCGTAGTTGACAATGGCTGGGACCTTGCGGCCCAGCGGCGACAGGCGCCCCTCTACTGCCCAACGGACGCGGTCGATGTCCTCTTGCCGCCTGATGCCGAATCCCTCGAAATTGATGAAGAACACGCCCCCGGTGGGGTCGTAGGTCAGGCGTGACTCCAATGGCAAGCTCAGCCATTCCTCGCTGTAATCCATCGGGCCAGGGGCGAAGATGCGGGGGTCCATTGGCACCGGGTCTTTCAAGACCAGCGGGCGGAAGGCCATCTCGGCCATGATATCGCGCTCGACATCCAAGCCGGGGGCGATTTCGGTCAACTCCAGTCCATCCGGCGTCAGGCGGAATACGCAGCGATCGGTGACATAGAGGACGGGCTGGCCGCGCTTGGCCGCCAAGCCGCCGCTGAAGGTACGGTGCTCGACCCTTTCCACGAATTTGGGATCGCCTCGCGCAGCAAAGGTGCCGAGGAAGACCACTTTTTTGGCATTTTGGCTGATGTTGATAAAGCCACCAGCGCCGGCCAGCCGAGGACCGAACTTGCTGACGTTGACGTTGCCCTCCCGGTCGACTTGCGCCATGCCGAGGAAAGCCGCGTCGAGACCGCCGCCGTCGTAGAAGTCGAACTGCGCAGGCTGATCCACCAGCGCTTGAATGTTGCTCGCCGCGCCGAAGTCGAGGCCGCCGGCGGGCAAGCCGCCGATCGTGCCGGGCTCGGTCGTCAGCGTCAGGTATTCGAGCATGCGCTCTTCGTTGGCGACGCTGGCCACGCCCTCCGGCATGCCGATGCCGAGGTTGACGACGCTGTTGGGCCGTAGTTCGAAGGCAGCGCGGCGGGCTATGACCTTGCGTGGCCCCATCGCCATGGGCGGCAAGGAACGCATGGGCACGCGCACCTCTCCGCTGAAGGCCGGGCTGTAGGGGGTAGCGAAGGTCTGCCAATGGCTTTCCGCCGGCGCGACCACAACGCAGTCCACCAGGGCGCCCGGGATGCGCACCAGGCGGGCGTTAAGGCTGCCTGCTTCGGCCAAACGTTCCACCTGCACGATGACAACGCCCCCGGAATTGCGGGTGGCCGTGGCGATCGCCAGCGCCTCCAGCACCAGCGCCTCGCGCTCCATGGTGATATTGCCGTCCGGATCCGCGGTGGTGCCGCGCAGGATCGCTACGTCGATCGGCAGGGCGCGGTAGAACAGGTACTCCTCGCCGCGCAGGACGATCGGCTCGACGAGGTCTTCGGTAGTGCGCGCGTTAATCTTGCCGCCGCCGTGGCGCGGATCGACGAAGGTGTCGAGGCCGACGCGCGTGAGCGTGCCCGGCTTGCCAGCGGCGATGTCGCGGAAAAGGTGAGAGATCACACCCTGCGGTAAGTTGTATGCCTCGATCTTGTTCTCCAGCGCAAGGCGCTGGAGCTTCGGACAAAGGCCCCAGTGCCCGCCGATCACCCGCCGCACCAGTCCCTCGTGGCCGAGGTGGTTGAGTCCGCGCTCCTTCCCGTCGCCCTGGCCGGCAGCGTAGACCAGCGTCAGGCCGTGCGGCCGGCTGCTCTCCAGAAAGCGACGCTCCAACTCTTCCGCAATGGCTTCGGCGAAGCCGATTCCGACGAAGCCGCCGGTGGCAACGGTGGCGCCGTCGCGGATGAGCCGGACCGCCTCCGCGGCAGTGACGATTTTGTCCCGCCGGGTGATCTGGCCTCCGCCAAGCAATGGATGCCCGGTTTGTCCCGCCAATGCTTTGCCTCCTCCCCAGGAGCTTCGCGGCGGCGCCGCAGGCCGGTTGGAACGAGTGGGTTCTGCCTTGGTTCCGACCTGATGCCTGCGCGGTGTTTGCGCTAGGAAACGCAGCTGCCTTGCCATGCCGGAATGGACGATCTCGCTTCGATAAATGCACCGCCTCTGGAATTACCGCTCAGGGAGCACGGCTTCGGCGACGACCACCGTCGCCGCGATGCCGCCCGCCCTGCTCCGCCTTCGCGCCAGATTGGCCATGCGGAATGATGGCCGTGCCAGCGGTTTCGCGCTGCACCGTGTTGCGCTGATGTGTGGCCCGGACAAACTGACTTCCGCCTGCGTTTGTGGTCATGCGACGCAAATGTACTTGGGGCGTCCTAGAAGCAGCACTCCATTCGGGGCATTGGTGGCAGCGGCTACGTCGATGAGTTGGCGCTTTTCCGTCCGTGAGCGTAGCCCGTTGCCGACGACGCGATTGCATCTCGAGACGCCGATCTCCACGAGAGCACGTCGGTTGTGTTGGACGTTTCCTGCCAACCCAAGCGGTCACGATCAGCGATGCAAGGCAAATGAGGGTCCCGCCGCGTCGGAGCGGTTTCGGCCGCCGCACTCGGCGCCGGACGCTCGCGTCACGGCATGACGACTTCCGCATCCGAATGCCGTGGCACGATCTCGGCGTAGGTGCCGTCCTGGCCGAACGCCCCATCGCCAACGAGGAGCGCGACCGGTTCCGCTGCCGAGACTGCAGCAAGCCATGTAACCAACGCAACGGCAGGCTGCTGCACCATTCCCACTCCCCATCCGACATCATTGTCCTCATCTCGCTGCAACGGTTGCGCTGCCGCCTGCCCCCACGCGAATGGCAGAAATCTTCCTCCAACGCGGCCTGATGTTCAGCCACGAGGCTGTCGGCGATCCAGAGGCGAAGCTCGCACTGGCGCCGGCGGACGAACTCCACCAGCGCCGGCACGAAAGGGGCAGCACCCGCGGCCGGCATTGGAGTGTGAGCTAGACCCATTTCAAGGATTGGCCTTGCTGGCCTCATGTGTGGTGCAGATCCCGGTCGAAGCCAGCCGGAACCCATCCGCCGGCCTGCCCCATCAGAGACCTTCTCCACGGGCCCACAATGCCTCCTTGCCAAACCTACCGTCAGTAACCTACTATTAGTATACTACTTTTCGTAGGTTTTCCGATCCAATGTATGAGGCTTGGCCATGCCACTGAGTCCCATCCTCCTGATCGGCGGCTCCGGCGTCGTCGGTCGACACACGGCGCGACACTTGCGCGCCGCCAACCCCAACGTACCGTTGCTGATTGGCGGCCGTGCTCTCGCCAAGGCCAAGAAGGCCGCCGGCGAGATCGGCAACGCCGAAGGCGTCGCGCTCGACCTCACCGCCGGTGATCTCGACCTCGGCGATCGCCCAGTCGGCGCAGTCGCCGTCTTCCTTAAGGACGATGCGCTCGCCGGGCTCCGCTTCGCCCAGGCGCGCGGCGTGCCGCACATCAGCATCTCGGGGGGCGTGGACGGGATCGGCCCCAAGGTGGCAGCCTATGTGCACAGGCCGCACGCCGCCGCGGTAGTCCTCGGCGTCGAATGGCTTGTGGGCGCCGTGACGGTGCCGACGCTGGAGTTCGCCAAGGCGTTCGGGCGCGTCGACGGCATCGCCATCGGCGCGCTGCTCGACGAGCTGGACATAGGTGGCCCTGAGACCGCAGCCGCCTTGAGCCGTTTGGCCGAGACGCTGCCGGCCGCCCTGCCGGCTGCCCTCATCCGGTGCGACGGCACCTTCTCCTGGCGCACCGGCGACGGGGCGAGAACCAGGTTCCGCGCCGTCGCCGGCACCGAGATGGAGGCGGTCGCCCACTCGCCCTACGACATCATCGGCCTGGCGGCCGCGACTGGCGCGCCCAACGTCCAGTTCAATCTCGCGCTCGGGGTCAGTTCCACCCGGCGCCACGGCGGGCCGATGTCGACCGAGATCCTCCTCGACCTCGCCGGGGAGGATCGTGCCGGCAAGCCGCTTCGCACCCGTCACGCCGTCGTCCACCCCCAAGGGCAGATGCCGCTGACAGGGCTCGGCGTTGCCATGGTCCTCGAACGGTTGGTTGGGCTCGATGGCGCTCCGCCGACCCCGGCCGGGCTCTACTTCCCGTACCAGCTGCTCGATTCCGCCGCCTATTTCACCCGCCTCAAGCGGATCGGCGGCGAAATCTCGAGGCTGGAGGGACAGTGATGCCCGGCGATATCGATCTGCAAGCCCCCACCGGCCCGTTCCCGCTGCGCCGGGCCCAAGTACAGGCCAACGGGGCGTCATTCCACGTGATCGAGCAAGGAAAGGGATTGGCCATCCTGTTCTGCCATGGCTTCCCCGACACCGCCGAGACTTGGCGCGGCCAGATGCGCGCCGTCGCGGAAGCGGGATACCGGGCCGTGGCGCTCGACATGCGGGGCTTCGGGGCGAGCCATGCTCCGTCCGAGGTGAGCCTTTACAGCGCCCTCCACACAGTTGGCGATCTGGTGGGCGTGCTGGACGCCCTCGACATCCCGTCTGCTGTCCTGGTCGGCCATGACTGGGGAGCAGACGTCGCCCAGCGCGCCATGGTGATGCGACCGGACCGGTTCCGCGCGATGGTCAGCTTGGGCATCCCTTTCCAGCCCCGCGGCGAGGTCAGCACCTGGGACGAGTTCCGCAGGCAGGGCTACGGTGAACGCTACTACGCCTTCGCCATGATGGAGCCGGGTGCGGAGGCGCGGTTCGAGCCAGCCAGGAAGACGATACCCCGCATCCTGTACTGGTTGTCGGCCAGCCCGCCGCCTGGCACCGAATGGGACCCTGCCGATCCGACCCGGCACATGCTTCGACCCCTTCTCGCGGCCATGCCGGGTTGGGCCGATCCGGGCTACGTCCAGCACACGATCCGCTCGTTCGAGAAGACCGGGTTTCACGGCGGGCTCAACTACTACCGTGCGGCACAGGAGACGTTCGATCTCATGCCGGCGTTCAGGAACGCGCTTATCCGGCAGCCGTCGCTCTACATCTGGGGCGCAGCAGACGGACTCTGCCGGTTGTTCCACCCGACGCCTCCCACGCTCGACGACCTGCGGCGCGTCGCACCCGGCCTGATCGACGTCGTCCGCCTGGAAGGCGTGGGCCATTGGATCCAGCACGAGGCAAGCGATCGCCTGAGTGCCGAGCTGCTCAGGTTCCTCGATGCAGTCGGATCGCCGCAGTGAGCGGGTGCGGCCGAGCGCAACGGCAGACCCCAAAGCTGCCTCCATTCCATGTCCAACAGGAAGTTGGTATGACTCTCGATGCCGCTGTCCGCGCCGGCAGCCTCGCGGCCGCGGCCGATCTCCTCCGCTCGGGCGTGGATGTGAACCGCTTCACACCCGAAGGCCTCACACCGTTAATGATCGCGTCGGGCCTCGGCCAGCCGCAGATGGTGGCCCTCCTGCTGACCGCTGGAGCCCAGGTACTCGCGGTCGAGCCGCGGGCCGGGGCGACGGCGCTCCACAAGGCGGCGTTGTCGGGCAAGCCCGACGTCGCAGGGTTGCTGCTCGACCACGGGGCCTTCATCGATCAGCAATCGCCCGTTCTCGGGCACACTGCGCTCATGGATGCGGTTGTATACAAGCACGAGGACATGGTCAGGCTGCTGCTGGAACGCGGTGCGCGGACGGCAATCAGAAACCACTGGCGCGAAACGGCCCTCGATCTCGCCCGGCGCGACGCCCTCGACACGATCGCGCGCCTGATCGACGCGAAGAACGCGGCCGACGAGAAGGAGGTCCGCGCTCAGGCCCTGGTGTCAGCCGTCAAGGCCGGCGACCTTGCGGATGCCGAGCGGCTGATTGCCGGGGGCGCTGCCGTCAACGCGCGGCTGCCGATGGTAGGAAGCCCAGATGACGACTACACGCTGCTCGCCATTGCCGCGCGTGAAGGCCACGCAGGCATCGTCTGCGCACTGTTGAATGCGGGCGCCGATCCGCGCCGCATGGTCGGATTGTTCCTGGGTACGGCTCTGCACGAAGCCGCCTACTTCGGACATGCGGATGTCGTGAGGGCAATGATGGACACGCGCGAGCGCGCCAGGGCTCCCGCAGCCGAGCTGGATGCCCAAGGCCCGTACAACGGCATGACGCCGCTGCACGACGCGGTGTGGCATGGGCATCTGGAAGCCGCGAGGGCGCTGGTCGAGGTGGGTCATCCGCTGCATCTGCGGACGCATGCGGGGCTGACGCCCCGCGAGCTGGCCGTCCTCTACGGCTACGACGATCTCGCCCGCTTCCTCGACGACGCCGAGCAAGCGCGACGGCCGCCCGGATGACGCGACCAACAAAAGGAGACTTCCAACATGGTCCAGCGTGACGCCGTTTTCCCAGCCGGTCGGCATAACCTCCTCCCGAGACACACCTATTCCGCAGCGATCAGATCAGGCGACCTCCTGTTCATGCCCGGTCAGGTCGGCAGTTGCGCCAATCTTGAGGCAACCCTGCAAGCGGGTGGATGTGAGCTCGATGACATCGTCGCGTGACGACCTTCCATACCGACCCGGAAATTTAGGTCGGCGCGTTCACGGCCGTCTGGCATCGCATCTTCGCTGCCATGGCCGAGGAGCCGGACTTCGAGTACCTGATCCTCGACAGCACCATCGTCCGCGCCCACAGCATGCCGCCGGGAAAACGGGGCTGGAGATCAGGCCCTCGGCCGCTCGCGCGGCGGCTGGAGCACCAAGATCCCCCTCGCTGTCCGCGCGTGCCCCGCAGCCTGATCGTTACTCAGCCAATGGTCCATAACGGCCTCTAGCACTACCTGGGCAGTTTGAAGTCGGGCGGTGGCCTGAGCTTGCGTCTGCAG
>NZ_JCACHA010000814.1:0-9116 GCF_059503625.1 Skermanella sp. | reverse complement strand
TCAAGAACAAGATGGCCCCGCCGTTCCGCGTGGTCGAGTTCGACATCATGTACGGCGAGGGCGTCTCCAAGGTCGGCGAACTGCTCGATCTCGGCGTCCAGGCCAACGTGGTGGAGAAGTCGGGTTCCTGGTTCAGCTACGAAGGCCAGCGTATCGGCCAGGGCCGCGAGAACGCCAAGACGTTCCTGCGCACCAACGCGGAAGTGGCCGACTCGATCGAGGCCAAGATCCGCGCCAACGCCGGCCTCGTCGCCAACGCGATGATGGGCACGCCGGAAGCCGACGCCGAAGCCAGCACCCCGGACTGAGCTGCGCCAGTCGTCCTTTGTCAGCCGCTTCTGCCGGAAGCCTCATGAAGCCGCGCGGGTCCTTGCGACCCGCGCGGCTTCATGACGTTCGGGCGCGTGCGAGGCAATCCGCAGGGCATCGGTGGACAGGCCCCCCACCGGCACGGTACAAGCATTCAACCCTTGTCGGCCGAAACTGTTGAAGAAACGGGCCGTATCATCCTGCGTCCTGGGAATTGAGCGCCATCATGCAGACCGCCAACGACATCCGCGCCACCTTCCTGAACTACTTTGCCAAGCAGAGTCACCAGATCGTCGAGTCGAGCCCGCTGGTTCCCCGCAACGATCCGACCCTGATGTTCACCAACGCCGGCATGGTGCAGTTCAAGAACGTCTTCACCGGCGCCGAGGCGCGTCCCTACAAGCGGGCGACGACCAGCCAGAAATGCGTGCGCGCGGGCGGCAAGCACAACGACCTGGACAATGTCGGCTATACCGCCCGGCACCACACCTTCTTCGAGATGCTCGGCAACTTCTCGTTCGGCGACTACTTCAAGGACGGCGCCATCGAGCTGGCCTGGAACCTGATCACGAAGGAATATGGGCTGCCGGCCGATAAGCTGCTGGTCACCGTCCACTCCTCCGACGACGAGGCCTTCGGCCTGTGGCAGAAGATCGCGGGGCTGGACGAGCGCAAGATCATCCGCATCCCGACCGACGATAATTTCTGGCGGATGGGCGATACCGGCCCCTGCGGTCCCTGCTCCGAGATCTTCTTCGACCACGGTCCCGCCGTGCCCGGCGGCCCGCCCGGCAGCCCCGACCAGGACGGCGACCGCTTCATCGAGATCTGGAACCTCGTGTTCATGCAGTACGAGCAGATCACGCCGGACAAGCGGATCGACCTGCCCAAGCCCTCCATCGACACCGGCATGGGCCTGGAGCGGCTGGCGGCCGTCCTCCAGGGCAAGCACGACAACTACGACATCGACCTGCTGCGTACCCTGATCCTGGCGTCGGCCGAGGCGACCAAGGTCGGCGCCGACGGTCCGCACGCGGTCTCCCATCGCGTCATCGCCGACCACCTGCGCTCCGTTTCGTTCCTGATCGCCGACGGCGTGCTGCCGTCCAACGAGGGGCGCGGCTACGTGCTGCGCCGGATCATGCGCCGTGCCATGCGCCACGCTCACATCATCGGCTGCAAGGAGCCGCTGATGCACAGGCTGGTGCCGACGCTGGTCCAGCTCATGGGGCCGCACTACCCCGAACTGGTCCGTGCCCAGCCGCTGATCACGGAGACGCTGAAGCTGGAGGAAACCCGCTTCAAGCAGACCCTCGAGCGCGGCCTGCGCCTGCTGGACGAGGAAACCGCCAGCATTCCCGAAGGCGGCTCCCTGGCCGGCGACGTCGCTTTCAAGCTCTACGACACCTTCGGCTTCCCGGTCGATCTGACCCAGGACGTGCTGCGCGGCCGCAACCGCACCGTCGATATCGACGGCTTCAACGAGGCGATGAACCGCCAGAAGGCGGAGGCGCGCAAGGCGTGGTCCGGCTCCGGCGAGGCCGCGACCGAAACCCTCTGGTTCGAGCTGCGCGACGAGCTGGGCGCGACCGAGTTCTTCGGTTACGACACCGAAGTCGCCGAGGGCAAGGTCCTGGCGCTGATCGTAGACGGCAAGCGCGTCGACGAGGCGCCCGCCGGCAGCGACGTCCAGGTGATCGTCAACCAGACCCCGTTCTACGGCGAGTCCGGCGGTCAGGTCGGCGATAGCGGCGTCATGTTCACGCCGGACGGGACCGAAGTCCCCGTCATCGACACCCAGAAGAAGCTGGGCGCCCTGTGGGTCCATATCTCCAAGGTCGCCAAGGGCACGCTGAAGGTCGGCGACGTGGTCGAACTGCGGGTGGACACCGCCCGCCGCTCCGCGATCCGCGCCAACCACTCCGCCACCCACCTCCTGCACGAAGCGCTGCGCCGCCGTCTGGGCGAGCACGTCACGCAGAAGGGCTCGCTGGTGGCGCCCGAGCGCCTGCGCTTCGACATCAGCCAGCCGGTAGGATTGACTGCCGAGGACATCGCCGTCGTGGAGCGCGAGGTCAACGACCGCGTGCTCGGCAACAGCGACGTCGTGACCCGCCTGATGAGCCCGCAGGAAGCGGTTGAACTGGGCGCCATGGCCCTGTTCGGCGAGAAGTACGGCGACGAGGTTCGCGTCGTCTCGATGGGTGGACGCGACCCGGATGCCAACAAGGAGTTCTCGATCGAACTCTGCGGCGGCACCCATGTCCGCCGCACCGGCGACATCGGCCTGTTCAAGATCGTCGGCGAAGGCGCCGTCGCCGCCGGCGTCCGCCGGATCGAGGCGCTGACCGGCTACGGCGCCGCGGCCTACCTCAACGAGCAGGAACACCTGCTCCACCAGACGGCCGCCGCCCTCAAGGCGACCCCGACGGAAGTCCCGGCCCGCGTCGCATCCCTGGTCGAAGAGCGCCGCCGGCTGGAGCGTGAAGTCGCCGACCTCCGCCGCCAGATCGCCATGGGCGGCGGCTCCGGCCCCGCCGGTGGCGGCGAGAAGGAGGTTGCCGGCGTCAAGTTCGCCGCCCGCGTGATCGACGGCATGCCGGCCAAGGACCTCAAGCCGATGGCCGACGAGATGAAGAAGCAGGTCGGCTCCGGCGTGATAGCCCTGATCGCCGTCAACGACGGCAAGGCCTCCCTGGTCGTCGCCGTCACGGAAGACCTGACCGGCCGCTTCAGCGCCGTCGATCTGGTCAAGGCCGGTGCGGCAGCCGTCGGCGGCAAGGGCGGCGGCGGCCGCCCCGACATGGCCCAGGCAGGCGGCCCCGACGGCGCCAACGCCAACGACGCCCTCGTGGCGATCCAGCAGGCGATGGCGGTGCCGGCATGATGAAGTTCACCGGTACCGAAAACTACGTCGCCACCGACGATCTCCGCGTCGCCGTCAATGCCGCCGTGGCGCTTCAGCGGCCGCTGCTGGTCAAGGGCGAGCCGGGTACCGGCAAGACCATCCTGGCGGAGGAGATCGCCAAGGCGCTCGACCGTCCGCTGATCCAGTGGCACATCAAGTCCACCACCAAGGCCCAGCAGGGCCTGTACGAGTACGATGCCGTCAGCCGCCTGCGCGACAGCCAGCTCGGCGACGAGCGGGTGCGCGATATCGGCAACTACATCGTCAAGGGCAAGCTGTGGGAAGCGTTCGAGGCGGAGAAGCCGTCCGTCCTGCTGATCGACGAGATCGACAAGGCCGATATCGAGTTCCCGAACGACCTGCTGCTCGAACTCGACCGGATGGAGTTCTTCGTCTACGAGACGCGGCAGGTGATCAAGGCACGCCAGCGTCCGGTCGTCATCATCACCTCCAACAACGAGAAGGAGCTGCCCGACGCCTTCCTGCGCCGCTGCTTCTTCCACTACATCCGCTTCCCCGATCCGGAAACGATGGCCCGCATCGTCGATGTCCATTATCCCGGCATCAAGGCCGACCTGATCCGCGACGCGCTGACGCTGTTCTATGAAGTCCGGGAGACGCCGGGCCTCAAGAAGAAGCCGAGCACGTCGGAACTGCTGGACTGGATCAAGCTGCTGATGGTCGAGGACGTCTCGCCCGAGACGCTCCGCACCCGCGACCCCAAGAAGCTGATCCCGCCGCTCCACGGCGCCTTGCTGAAGAACGAGCAGGACGTCCACCTGTTCGAGCGTCTGGCCTTCCTCAGCCGCCGGGAGCGGGGAGGGGACTAAGCGGGAAAGGGTACGGTAAGGCAGAGGCGCCGGCGATGTTCAAGACCTTCTTCTACGAATTGCGCAAGGCCCAGGTGCCGGTCTCCCTCAAGGAGTATCTGGCGCTGATGGAGGCGATGCGGCAGGGGATCGCCGACTACAGCGTCGAGGACTTCTACTACCTGTCGCGCACCTGCCTCGTTAAGGACGAGCGCAACATCGACCGCTTCGATCAGGTCTTCTCCCATGTCTTCAAGGGACTGGAAGGCGTCGCCGACGGTACCGACCCCGTCACCGCCGAGATCCCGGAGGAATGGCTCCGCAAGCTGGCGGAGAAGTACCTGACGGAGGAGGAGAAGCGCCAGATCCAGTCGCTCGGCGGCTGGGAGAAGCTGATGGAGACGCTGGCGCAGCGGCTGGCCGAGCAGCAGGGCCGCCACCAGGGCGGCTCCAAGTGGATCGGGACGGCCGGCACCTCGCCCTTCGGCGCCTATGGCTACAACCCCGAAGGCATCCGCATCGGCCAGGACAAGAGCCGCCACCGCCGGGCGGTCAAGGTCTGGGACAAGCGGGAATTCCGGAACCTCGACGACACGGTCGAGCTTGGCACCCGCAACATCAAGGTGGCATTGCGCCGGCTGCGCAAGTTCGCGCGTCAGGGCGCCGCCGAGGAACTGGACCTTCCCGATACGATCCGCTCGACCGCCCGCAACGCCGGGACGCTCGACCTCAAGATGGTCCGGGAGCGGCACAACAGCGTCAAGGTGCTGCTGTTCCTCGATATCGGCGGCTCGATGGACGATCATATCCGCATCTGCGAAGAGCTGTTTTCCGCCGCGCGCGGGGAGTTCAAGCACCTCGAATATTTCTACTTCCACAACTGCGTCTATGAAGGCGTCTGGCGCGACAACCGCCGCCGCCATTCCGAACGCATGTCCACCTGGGACGTGATCCACACCTACGCCGCCGACTACAAGCTGGTCTTCGTCGGCGACGCCGCCATGAGCCCCTACGAGATCGTGTATCCGGGAGGCAGCGTCGAGCACTGGAACGAGGAGGCGGGGCAGGTCTGGCTCCAGCGGCTGCTACAGACCTACAGCCGCTCGATCTGGCTCAATCCTGCCCCCCAGAACTACTGGAGCTACACCGAGAGCACCCGCATCCTCCAGCGGCTGATGGACGGCCGGATGTATCCCCTGACGCTCGACGGCCTGGATGCCGGCATGAAGGAACTCAGCCGCTGAGGAGCCGAGCATTGCGTCAGAGACGCCGAACGTTGCGACAGAGCCACAGTCCTGCGGCATTTTTGTCCGCCTGTCGTCTGAAATATGGATAGACCAGCCTGTCCGATGCGATGAGAAGCAGTCATCGTGCCTGCCGCCTCTTGTGGGTAACGATGTGGACATAAGCTGGATTTCGTTGATTCGATTGGCTTCTCGAGAGAATTCGGAAGCTCGGTTCCCCCAGCCGTAACTAGCCGGTATGGCTTCGAACGTTTCAGCGGGCGTATCGAATAAACAAATGGTTTACTACTTTTGCATATAAATGTAACAGCAACCCTCTAGGCATAGACGGGCTTATCTGGTAGCCTCTTTGGACGTCGGCACTAGATGTAGAGACTTATGGAAAGCGGAACGCGATATGCGGCGCACCATGGTCCTGCTGGCTATAAATAATAGAGACCCGGATGAGTGGAGACAGCGCATGAGTTGGACTGACGAGCGGGTAGAGCAGTTGAAGCAACTCTGGGGCCAGGGTATGAGCGCGAGCGAAATCGCGGATACTCTGGGCGATATTACCCGTAATGCGGTTATCGGGAAGGCTCACCGCCTCGGACTTTCCGGACGGCCTTCGCCGATCAAGAAGAAGCCGTCGCGCGGGGCCACGATCCTTGCCCTGACCGAACGCATGTGCAAATGGCCGGTCGGTGACCCCAAGCACGCGGATTTCCATTTCTGCGGCAAGACCGCACAGGCTGGCATGCCCTACTGCGCCGAACACGCCGCCATCGCCTACCAGCCCAGCTCCAAGAAGCGTGACGAGGAGCGCGAGCGCAAGGTGGGCGCCGCCTGATCCGATTATCTCCATAGATCCGCTGACAAGCCCGCTGGTGCCCGCCAGCGGGCTTCTTTTTTGCCGCCGCCGGTTCCTCTCCATCGCACCCGTCCCCAAAGCCATCCGGGCGAACGAAAAGGGGCGCCCGTGGGCGCCCCTTCCGCTTATCGTCTTCCCAGGAAACGGACAGCCCCGCAAGGGCCTGTCCGAAACCTTCCGCCGACGAAGACCCGCTGCCAGGATTACTGGAAGCGGACTTCGGCGCGACGGTTGGAGGGCTCGCGCACGCCGTCGCCGGTCGCGATCAGCGGCTGGCTCTCGCCGACGCCGCGGGTCGCGATCTGGCCAGCCGGCACACCGCGCTGGACCAGGGCTTCACGGACGGCGGTGGCGCGACGCTCGGACAGGCGCTGGTTGTAGGCCGGCGAACCCGAGGTGTCGGTGTGGCCGACGACGTTCAGGCGGCTGGCGCTGGTCCGGCGGGCATCCGACACGACCGTGTTCAGGATGTCCTGAGCGGCCGGGGTGATGGCCGACTTGTCGAAGTCGAAGAACACGAAGTAGACGGCGTTCGCCAGCGGAGCGGCCGGCGGAACGGCGGCGGCCGGAGCGACGGCGGCGGCTGCCGGCGGCGGAGGGCAGTCATAGCTTCCCGCATGGAGAACGGCGGTGTTGTTAGCTGCAATCACGGGCTTACCGGTGGAGTCCACCACCGTGTTGCACTTCACCGGAGCGCTTTGAGCCAGCACGCTGGCGGGCGCAACCACCGCCATCGCCAGGAACGCAAAGACGCCCGAGGCAGCGATTTGATTAAGGCGCACGACCTTCTCCCTTGAGCTGAATTGGTGCATCAACGTAACGCGTACACGCGAGAGTCCAGTGCTGAAAACACATACGCCGCGGGCACGGTTCCTACTTAGATCCGAAGAACGGAAATTACCCCGTAACATCCAGAACGCGGAGTAACCTGCCGAAAACAAACGGTCTTCACAAGCTTCGCGGTACAGGCCCGGATCGCCGCCAACTTCTGTAACCGTCGTAGCAGCGGGGCAATCTATATCATGGTACTCTAAAACAAAATCCCATCAACCAAAATATAACAGACTATCCGTCATGAGCCGGATGTCAGTAATCCAAATCGTCGTGCTTGATCTGGACCAGCTTGCCTTTGGAGAGGGAGAGTAGCAAGACGGCTATCAGCTCATGCATGATAACGGTGTGATGGTTATCAGTCTGCTGCATGTACTGACGCAGAGCATCGCGGACTTTATGAACTCCAGTAACGTCGATGAATATATCGATGTCTTCGCCAAGGCTGGCAAGTTCAAGGAAATCGCCATAGGTCTTCACACCCTTGGAGCGGGCGATTACCATGCCGGGGGCTTCTGGATTAAGGTCGGCGATGCCGACAACCTTGACGAAATCTGCCGAAAGGAGCTGTTCGAGCAGTGGTGCGCCGGTTTCACCTGCCCCGACAATCGCGATTCTGATCTTGTGTGGCATCTTTGCAATTCCTCGGCACGGCATGTCACAGTAACTCTTCGGCGTGCTGGCGCATCTGACGGACACCATCTCGCGAAGCCGGGGTGAGATTTACCCGCAACTCCATAAAAAGCAACCCCGCCCGAACGAATCGGGCGGGGTTGCGGCAAAACGACGGCATCGCCGGGGCGATGCCGTTGTCGCTCAGGTTCAGGCCGAGGCCATCGCCTTCTTCAGGTTCTCGTCAAGCTTGTCCAGGAACTGCTTGGTGGTCAACCAGGGCTGGTCCGGGCCGATCAGGATGGCGAGGTCCTTGGTCATGGCGCCGGCCTCGACGCTGTCGACGCAGACCTTCTCCAGGGTCTGGGCGAAGGCGGTGACATCCGGCGTGTTGTCGAACTTGCCGCGATAGGACAGGCCCTGCGTCCAGGCGAAGATCGACGCGATCGGGTTGGTCGAGGTCTCGCGGCCCTTCTGGTGCTCGCGGTAGTGACGGGTCACCGTGCCGTGGGCGGCCTCGGCCTCCACCGTGTTGCCGTCGGGCGTCAGCAGGACCGAGGTCATCAGGCCCAGCGAGCCGAAGCCCTGCGCCACGGTGTCGGACTGCACGTCGCCGTCGTAGTTCTTGCAGGCCCACACGAAGCCGCCGTCCCACTTCATCACGCTGGCGACCATGTCGTCGATCAGGCGGTGCTCGTAGGTCTGGCCGATCTTCTTGAACTCGTCGGCGAACTCGGCGTCGAAGACCTCCTGGAACAGGTTCTTGAAGCGGCCGTCGTAGACCTTCAGGATCGTGTTCTTGGTCGACAGGTAGACCGGCAGCTTGCGCGCCAGGCCGTAGTTGAAGCAGGCGCGGGCGAAGCCGCGGATGCTTTCATCCAGGTTGTACATGCCCATCGCGACGCCGGCTTCCGGGAACTGGAAGACGTCGTAGGTCGTGGGTTCGCCGCCGCCGTCGGGCGTGAAGGTCATCGTCAGCTTGCCGGGGCCGGGGACCTGGAAGTCGGTCGCGCGGTACTGGTCGCCGAAGGCGTGACGGCCGATGATCAGGGGCTTGGTCCAGCCCGGAACCAGACGCGGGACGTTGGAGCAGATGATCGGCTCGCGGAAGACGGTGCCGCCCAGAATGTTGCGGATCGTGCCGTTGGGCGACTTCCACATCTTCTTGAGGTTGAATTCCGTGACGCGCTGTTCGTCCGGAGTGATCGTCGCGCACTTCACGCCCACGCCATATTGCTTGATGGCATTGGCCGCATCGACGGTGACCTGATCTTCGGTCTTGTCGCGATATTCGACGCCCAGATCGTAGTATTTCAGATCGATGTCGAGATAGGGCAGGATCAGCTTTTCTTTGATGAACTGCCAGATGATCCGGGTCATCTCATCGCCGTCGAGTTCGACGACCGGGTTAGCGACCTTAATCTTTGCCATGTAATATTCTCCCGGTTGGGCGGGTAGCGTGAGGTTCTTGGGCGCGCTGGATTGCCGTCCGCCGGTCGGTTCAGGCGGGCGGTTCAGGCGTCATGCGACGTGCCGGCGGCAATCGGCCACCG
>NZ_JCACHA010000813.1:0-9116 GCF_059503625.1 Skermanella sp. | reverse complement strand
GTTCAATCTGGCCCACTCGCTCGACCAGATGCTTCACCTCCGTCCCCGCAACAAGTTCGAGGACCTGGAAGGCGTCTATCTGGTCGGCGGCGGCACCCATCCCGGCAGCGGCCTGCCGGTGATCTTCGAGAGTGCCCGCATCACCAGCCGCCTGATGGCCGATCAGCTCGGTCTGTCCCAGAACTGGGAGCCTGGGACCCTGATGGCCGCCGGACAATCCGCCCTGGTCGAGGAGCGCGTATCGTGAGCGCCCGGAAAGACAGCGGCAGGATAGGCGTAATCGGCGGCGGCCTCGGCGGTCTGGCCGCCGCCTGCACCCTGGCGGCGCGCGGCCACAAGGTCGTGCTGTTCGACGCCAATGCCTGGGCCGGCGGCAAGGCCGCCGTGCTGGAGGAAGGCGGCTTCCGCTTCGACATGGGGCCGACGATCCTGACGGTGCCGCGCGTCCTCCGCCGCATCTTCGCGGAGGCCGGGCGCGACATGGACCGGGAACTGGACCTCGTCCGGCTCGATCCGCAGTGGCGCTGCTTCTTCGAAGACGGCTCCGTCCTCGATCTGGTCGAGAACGTCGAGACGATGGCGGCCGACCTCGACCGCTACGCCCCCAATACGTCCTCGGGCGCCGGCTACAAGGACTTCATCACCCGTTCCAAGCGCCTGCACGAAGTCTCCGAACGCTTCTTCTTCTGGAAGTCGGTTGAAGACATCTGGGACACGCTGGACTTCAAGAAGAACATGTCGGCATCGACCCTGTCCGACGTGATGAGCCTCCGCATGGGGACGACGGTGGCCGGAACGGTGCGGAAGCACGTGCCGGACGCCCGGATCGCCCAGATGCTGGACCATTTCGTCCAGTATGTCGGCTCGTCGCCCTACGGCTCACCCTCCGTGCTCTGCTCGATCGCCCATATGCAGACCGACGGCGGGGTCTGGTACCCGATGGGCGGCACCCGCGCGGTACCGGCGGCACTGGAAAAGCTGGCCCGCAGCCTCGGCGTCGAGTTCCGGCTGAACACCGAGGTCCGCCGCATCGTCACCAAACAGGGCAGGGCCGCCGGCGTGGAAACCGCGTCGGGCGAGACGGTCGAACTTGACGCCGTCGTCTCCAACATGGACTCCGTCCGGACATACCGCGAGTTGCTCGGCGGCGACATCGGAGCCAAGTTCGAGCGCCGCCGCAAGCCGGAGCCGGCCTGCTCCGGCGTCGTGCTCTATCTTGGGCTCGACCGCGCCTACGACCATCTGGCCCACCACGACTTCGTCTTCTCCCGCGACGCGGAGGAGGAGTTCGACTGGATCTACCGCAAGGGCGAGCCGGCCCCCGATCCGACCTGCTACATCGCGGCCCCTGCCCGGACGGAACCCGGCGTCGCCCCGCCCGGCGGCGAAGCGCTCTACGTGCTGGTCCACACACCTTACATGCGCCCTCACCACGACTGGAGCCGGATGCTGCCGGAATACCGCCGCGTCATCCTCGACAAGCTGGCGCGGACCGGCGGCATGAAGGACCTGGAAAGCCGCATCAAGGTGGAGCGCTGGCTGACGCCGCAGGACATCCACGACCGCTACCGCGTGCTCAACGGCGCGATCTATGGTCTTGCCAGCCACGGCCGCTTCTTCGGGGCCTTCAAGCCCGGCAACAGGAGCCGCGAAGTCCCCGGCCTTTATCTGGCCGGCGGCGCCGCCCATCCGGGGCCGGGAATGCCGATGGTCATGATGTCGGGCTGGATCGCCGCCGATACGCTCGACCAGGATATCGGCGGCTCCGGCGCCAGGCCGGCCGCCGTCGTGGAGGAAGCCGTCGAACGGCCGAAGGCCAGCGTCGCATGACGCCAGCCGAAGCGGTGCGGGCGGCGCGTTCGCCCCGCATCGTTCGTCTGTTCGGACATTATATGTGCCGCTATGCCGCGCGCCGCTTCCACGGCGTGCGGCTGGCGCGCGGCACGCTCCCATCGTTGCCGCAAGACCGTCCGGTCATCGTCTATTCCAACCATCCCTCGTGGTGGGACCCGGCGATGTTCATCGTGCTGGCGATGCTCCGCTTTCCGGACCGGGACGGCTACGGCCCGATGGAAGCCTCCGCCCTCAAGCAATACGGCTTCATGCGGCGGATCGGCATCTTCGGGATCGAAACGGACAGCCCTCGCGGCGCCGCGGCTTTCCTGAAGATCTCCGGCGGATTGCTGGAAGACCCGCGCACCATGCTGTGGATCACGGCGGAAGGCGGCTTCACCGATCCCCGCAGCCGGCCCGTGCGTCTGCGTCCCGGCCTCGCCCATCTGGTGCGCCGCGTCCCCGATGCCGTCATCGTGCCGCTGGCGCTGGAATACCCGTTCTGGGACGAACGCACGCCTGAAGCGCTGTGCCGCTTCGGAACACCGATGGCAAGCGGCGCCGGCACCGTCGAGGAGTGGAACGGCCGGCTCGAAGCGGCGCTGACCGATACGATGGACCACCTTGCCGCCGACGGCATGAGCCGGGACCCGGCCCGCTTCGAACCCCTGCTCAGCGGCGAGGCCGGCGTCGGCGGGGTCTACGACCTGTGGCGCCGCGCCAAGGCCCTTGTCCGGGGCGAACGCTTTCAACCTCAACATGGCAGGGAACGCTCATAATGGCGCAATTCGCCTGGGTCTGCGCGTGGCTCGCCATCATCCCGGCGGTCACCGCCGTATGGAACCTGCTGCTCTATCGCCCGCCGCCCCGGCGCGCCGTCAAAGCCGCCGTTTCGGTCCTGATCCCCGCCCGCAACGAGGCGGACAAGATCGCAGCCGCCGTCAACGCCGTGCTGGCGAACGGCGCCCCCGGCGGCGGGATCGACCTGGAAGTCGTCGTCCTCGACGACCACTCGACCGACGGCACGGCGGATATCGTCCGCGCCATCGCCGATCCTCGCCTCCGGGTGGAACAGGCGCCGCCCCTTCCGCCCGGCTGGTCGGGCAAGCAGCATGCCTGCTGGCATCTGGCCCATTTGGCGCGGCATCCGCTGCTGGTCTTCGTCGATGCCGATGTCCGCCTGTCGCCCGACGCGCTGGGCCGCATGGCGGCGTTCATGGAGGAACGGCCCAAGGTCGGGCTCGCCAGCGGCTTCCCGCGCCAGGAAACCGGCACCTTCGCCGAACGGCTCGTGATCCCGATGATCCACTTCCTGCTGCTGGGCTACCTGCCGATCTGGGCGATGAAGCTGTTCATCGCTCCCGGCTTCGGCGCCGGCTGCGGCCAGTTGTTCATCGCCCGCGCCGATGCCTACGCCAAATCGGGCGGCCACCGGGAAATTCGGGCCTCGCTCCACGACGGCGTCAAGCTGCCCCGCACCTTCCGCCGCGTTGGCTTCTTCACCGACTTGTTCGACGCGACGGAGATCGCGACGTGCCGGATGTACAAGGGAAGCACCGAGGTCTGGCAGGGCTTCACGAAGAACGCGACCGAGGGCATGGCGACGCCCATCGGCCTGCCGGTCTGGACGGTGCTGCTGGCGGGCGGCCATGTGCTGCCCTGGCTGCTGCTGGTCCTGGGGCCGCCCGAAGCGCTGTTCCCCGCCTGCGTCGGCATCGCCGTGTCGCTTGGCACCCGCATCGCGTTGGCGTTCAGGTTCGGACAAAATATCTCGAATGCTCTCCTTCATCCGATCGGCGTGCTGGTCATGCTGGCGATACAGTGGTCGGCGTTCTGGACCGCTTTCCGGGGACGTCCCGCCACATGGCGCGGCCGGGCATATCCGTCCAGCGGACCCTGAAAACCAGGGACGGGACGTTTAAGCCCGCCGATCTGTTGAGGACTGAAACTGCTTTCACTGCCGGAGCGCCGGATGCCGCATGCCTCTATGCCGACGGCCTACATCAATGCGATCGGGACGGCTGTCCCGTCGCATGACGTCCATGACAAATTCGTCCAGTACGCCCCGCAACTCCTGACCGACGAACGGCTGCGGAAGCTGTTCCGGCGGATGGCGGACCGCTGCCAGATCGAGCACCGTTATTCCTTCTTCGCTCCCGACCCCGATCCGGAAGTACTGGACAGCGGCGGCTTCTTCCAGCGCGGTTCCTTCCCCGACACCGCGACGCGGATGAAGTTCTACGAGAACCACGCCCTCGACCTTGCGATGGAGAGCCTGGACGCCGCCGGCATCAAGGCCCACGCGCCGGAGATCACCCACCTGATCGTGACCTCCTGCACCGGCTTCTACGCGCCCGGTCTCGACCTTCAGCTAGCCCACCGGCTCGGTCTCGACCCGTCGGTCGAGCGCACCCTCATCGGCTTCATGGGCTGCTACGCCGCGATGAACGCGCTGAAGCTGGCCCGCCACATCGTCCGGTCGGAACCCCGGTCCAAGGTCGCCATCGTCAACCTGGAACTCTGCACCCTGCACCTCCAGGAGACCGCCAATATCGAGGAAGTCCTGAGCTTCCTGATCTTCGCCGACGGCTGCTCCGCCAGCATCGTCAGCGCCGATCCCGGCGGTATCGAGCTGGAATCCTTCCGCACCACCGTCATCCCCGGCAGTGCCGACCAGATCACCTGGCATATCGGCCGCACCGGCTTCGATATGCGTCTGGCCGGCACCGTCCCCGGAACCATCGGCAGCGGCCTGCCCGATGCGATGCCGTCGATCCTCAACGGCCATGCGGTGGAGGATGTCGAGCTTTGGGCAGTCCATCCGGGCGGCCGTTCCATCCTGGATGCGGTCGAAGGCGCCGTCGGCGACATGCGGGACCAGCTTGCCGATTCCCGCGTCGTCCTGCGCGACTACGGCAATATGTCGTCGGCAACGGTCATGTTCGTGCTGAAGCGCATGCTCGACCGCTTTCGGGGGACGGGAATCGGCGGCAACGCCCTTGGCTGCGCCATGGCCTTCGGACCGGGGCTGACGGCGGAAAGCATGCTGTTCCGGATGGCCGCCGCGTGAGCGGCGGCGCCGACCTGTCCCGCCGCAGCTTTGATCCGGAACTGATGGACACCGAGCAGGTCAGCTTCGAGGAGTTCCAGCACTGCCTGCGCGACCTGCGGCGGATCAACCTCTGCACGCTGGCCTACCGGCCGACGCTGACATGGCTCGGCCGCGTGGTGAAGCAAACGGGCCGCAAGCATCTGCGCATCCTGGACGTCGGCTTCGGCTACGGCGACATGCTGCGGGAAATCCACCGCTGGGCAGCCAAGCGCGGGATCGAGGTGGAGCTGACCGGCGTCGACCTTAACCCGTGGTCGGCCAAAGCCGCGGCCTTGGCGACTCCGCCCGATGTCCGGATCGACTACCGCACCGGCGACCTGTTCGACTTGGCTCCCGACACCGCCTGCGACGTGGTGATCAGTTCGCTGTTCACCCATCACCTCGACGATACGCTGCTGGTCCGCTTCCTGCGCTGGATGGACGGGCACGCGGCCCTTGGCTGGTTCAGCAACGACCTGCACCGGCACGCGGTGTCCCACGCCTTCGCCCGCGCCATGGTGGCAACGCTCCCGGTCAACCGGCTGGTCGTCCACGACGCGCCGCTGTCGGTTGCCCGCGCCTTCACCGGCAAGGACTGGGAACGTCTGCTGGCAGACGCCGGTTTCGCTCCCGGCGCCGTATCGGTGGAGTGGTTCACGCCTTTCCGATACGGCGTAGGCAGGATCAAGTGATCTGGGATGCCGCCATCGTCGGCGGAGGACCCGCCGGCGCCGCCGCCGCCTTTCGTCTGGCGCAGGCAGGGCAGCGCACCGTCCTGTTCGAACGGGAAGCCGGCCCCCGCCACAAGGTCTGCGGCGAGTTCATCAGCGTCGAGGCCGCCGTCCACCTATCGTCGCTCGGCCTGTCTCCGGAGCGGCTGGGCGCCGTGCCGATCCGCCATGTTCGCCTGATCCAGGGCGAACGAACCGCGACCGCCACCCTGCCGTTCCCGGCGTTCAGCCTGTCGCGCGACGTGATGGACGAAGCTTTGCTGAACGCCGCCGCTGCCCAGGGCGCGGAGATCCGCCGAGGTTCAGCCATACGCGGCCTGACCGAGGACGACACCGGCGTCACCGTTCAGGCCGACGGCCCCATCCGCGCCCGCACCGCGCTTCTCGCGACAGGAAAGCACGAACTGCGCGGCCATCGCCGTCCGCCCGGTGCGATCAACGACCTCATCGGCTTCAAGCGCCACCTGACGCTCGCCCCCGCCCAAGCCGCTATTCTCGAACATCACGTGGAAGTCCTGCTGTTCCCCGGCGGCTATGCCGGCCTCCAGCCGATCCCCGGAGGACACGCCAACCTGTGCCTCGTGATCGAAAGGCGCGTCCATGATACGCTGGACCGCGACTGGGACGCCCTGGTGGACTATCTGGCACGCCATTCCACCATCTTCGCGGAGCGGCTGGCCGGCGCCGAGCCGCACTGGCCGAAGCCGCTGTCGATCTACGGCATCCCCTACGGCTTCGTCCACCGGCAGGAGTCTCCGGCGCGGCGGCTCCACCGGCTGGGCGACCAGCTTGCCGTGATCCCGTCCTTCTGCGGCGACGGCATGGCCATAGCCCTGCACTCGGCCGCCCTGGCGACCGACCGCCATCTCACTGGCCGGCCGCCGCTGGACGGGGCCGCCTTCGAAGCGCAGATCCGCGCCGCCACGCTGCTCGCCCGGGCGGCCCGGCATCCCATCCTGCAAACCCTCGCCACGGCGGCCTGCCGGCTGTCGCCGGCATTGCTCAGGACGATGGCGACGGCGACCCGCATCCGGGGCGGCCTGTCACCGCCCCACTGACCGTTACGTCACAGCCCCTTGGTCGAACCGCCGTCCACGTCCAGCAGTGCGCCGTGGATGAAGGTCCCACCGCCGGCGGCCAGGAAGGCGACGACGGCCGCGATCTCCTCCGGTTCGCCGAACCGCATGACCTTCTGCGCCTGCACCATGCGGCTGGCCGCTTCCTCCGTGTCGATCCCCTGGGCTTGGGAAATCTGGCGGATGCGCCCGGTCAGCCGCTCCGTCAGGATCGGGCCGGGATTGATGCCGTTGACGCGCACGCCGTCCGCCAATCCCTGGTCGGCCAGCGCCTTGGTGAAGTTCATCAGGCCGGCATTGACCGAGCCGCCGATGGTGAACTCCGCCGTCGGCGTGCGTCCGCCGGCGCCGATGATGTTGATCACCTGGCCGCCGCTCAGCTTCAGGTAGGGCCACGCCACCCGCGACAGCCGGACCGCGCCGAAGAACTTCAGCGCGAAGCCGTCCTGCCAGTCGTCCTCGCTCAATTCCAGGAACGGCCCGCGCTTGGTCGCACCGGCGTTGTTGACCAGCAGGTCCAGCCCGCCGAAGGCATCGACCGCCGCCTCGATCAGCAACTCAGGCAACTCGGGGTCGCGCAGGTCGCCGTGGCGATACTCGACCCGCTGCCCCGTCTCCCGCGCGAGTTGGCTGGCGAGCGTTTCCAGCGCAGTCGCCGTCCGGGACGTTATCAACAGATCGTAGCCGGCGCGCGCCAGCGCCGTGGCAATGGCCTTGCCGATGCCCCGGCTGGCGCCGGTCACCAAGGCCACATTGGACTTGCCCGTCATGGAAAATCTCCTCCGGATGAGCGACCGCGCAACAGGGTCGGCCGAACAGTAAGCAGGGTTCAGAGCTTTGCCAAGTCCGGTACCGGACGCTTCAACTCCGGGATACCGGCCAGCACCCGTTCGATAGCCAGGGCTATCCCGAGCACCGCATGGTCGGAGCCGTGACGGCCGCAGATCTGGATGCCGAACGGCGTGCCCGTCGCGTCGCGTCCGCACGGCACCACCACGACCGGCACGCTCAGCACCGTCAGCCCATAGGCCAGCGCCAGCCAATGCATGTAGTTGCGGGTCGGAGCGCCGTTGATCACCTCCGGATACCACTGCTCGACCGGGAAGGGCGGCACCGATGCCGCCGGGCAGATCAGTACGTCGAACGGCTCCATGAAGGAGGCGAACTGCTTATAGAACCGTGTCTGCTCCGTCATGGCATGGGCTACGTCCCGGATGCCCATCCCCAAGGCCGACTCCATGTTGGCGACGACGTTGGGACCCAACCTGTCCCGCTGCTTCTCGAACTTGTCCAGGTGAGCGCCGACGAAGATCACGGAGCGCAGCGTCTCGAACACCGTTTCGATCCCGGCAAGCTTCGGATCGGCCTCCTCGATACTTGCGAAGGCGCCGCCGAACCGCTTGACGGCATTCGAGAACGTTGCCCGGATGCCGTCATCGACCGGGGCGAAGCCGAGGTCGGCCGATACCGCGACCCTCAGCGAGGAAGGATCGACCTCCGGCAGCTTCAGGAAGGCGGTAGGATCGGCGCAGCCGGGCAGGGGGTCGCGCGGGTCGGTGCCGGCCATGGCGGCCATCAGCAGGGCGGCGTCGGCGACGGTCCTGCCCATCGGTCCTTCGACCGGAGACGGAGTCCACGCGATTCCCCGCCGTTCGGTCGGCACCAGTCCCGGAGAAGGCCGGTATCCGGTCACGCCGCAATAGGCCGCCGGGGTCCGCAGGCTGCCGCCGTGGTCGGAGCCGGTAGCCAGCGGCACCATGCCGCAGGCCAGTGCTACGGCCGATCCGCCCGAAGAACCGCCGCTGGTGCGTGCCGGGTCGAAGGGATTGCGGGTGGCGCCGAACACACCGTTGCGTGTATTGGCCCCGGTGCCGAATTCCGGCGTATTGGTCTTGCCCAGCACGATGGCGCCGGCCTTGCGCACGGTCGCTACCACCCGTTCGTCGCTTTCAGGCACATGATCGGCGAACAATTCCGATCCGTAGGTCGTCCTGATCCCCGCCGTGTCGCTGAGATCCTTGATTCCGATCGGCAGACCATGGAGCAGCCCCAGCGGCTCGCCGGCCATGACGGCGGCCTCCGCCTTTTCCGCTTCGGCGCGGGCGCGCCCGAAACTGCGGGTGACCATGGCGTTGACATGGGAGTCAACGGCTTCGATCCGGCCGATGCAGGCCTCGGTCAGTTCGACGGGAGAGACTTCCTTGCGGCCGATCATCCGGCGCAGGGTTACGGCGTCGAGTTCGCACAGGTCCTTGGTGCTCATTCCGATTGGGTTCCTCGTTTCCTCACCGGGGGATTAAGACGCGCATACTCCGATACGTCCAGAACTTCACCCGGAATTATCCGCTGAATGCGGTGCACGCCCTTATCGGACTGCCTTAGCGG
>NZ_JCACHA010000812.1:0-9120 GCF_059503625.1 Skermanella sp. | reverse complement strand
CCCAGCGACAGCAGCGAGCCGACGCCGTACTTGCCGATGGTGAAGGCCATCGCGCCGAAGGCGCCGATCGGGGCGACCTTCATCACGATGCCGACGATCTTGAAGAAGACGTGGGCACTCTGGTCGATGATGCCCAGCAGCGGCTTGCCGCGCTCGCCCAGGCTGAACAGCGCGAAGCCGAACAGCAGCGCTATGAACAGCACCTGAAGGATCTCGCCCTCGGCGAAGGCGCCGACCACCGTGCTCGGCACGATGTGCATGATATAGGCGATGGTGCCCTGCTCGGCCGCCTTCGACGTGTAGGCGGCGATCGACTTGGTGTCGAGCGAGGCGACGTCGACGTTCATGCCGGCGCCGGGCTGCCACAGGTTGACGACGACGAGGCCGATGATCAGGGCCAGGGTCGTCATGATCTCGAAGTAGATCAGCGCCTTGACGCCGACCCGGCCGACCTTCTTCATGTCCTCCATGCTGGCGATGCCATGGACGACGGTGCAGAAGATGATCGGGGCGATCAGCATCTTGATCAGCTTGATGAACAGGTCGCCCAGCCACTTCATGCTTTCGCCGAGCTGCGGGTAGAAATACCCCAGCAGCACGCCAAGGACGATGGCGACCAATACCTGGAAATAGAGATGGTGATAGAACTTCTTGTGAGAAGCTGGCGCGGCCCCGGCCGCGCTTACGGTGGCCTGCATGGTGGTTTCTCCCTCACTGAGGCTTCTTGCTTAACGATCGGTCTGGCGCCTCTGTCAGCAGGTTCCGTGCCACATTGATGCAGCCTCAGATATGAAGGGTCGATTGCGCTAAGCGATTGACGCAAAACACCTATGCCGGAGGCACTTGGCTGGGCCCGCCAGCACCGTTCCGGAATTCCGCACTGTGCCCGCCGATCGTGTCCGGTTGACCGGAAGGCCGAAGTCCGCAATTCGCCGCCACCCGCCGGAACGAATTACCCTTTCCGAACTCGACGCCCAAGCATCAGCCACCTTGTAAGTGAGAACGATTCTCACTATCAATACAGTCGAGGGCCTGACCGTGAGAGCGGCACGGCCGAGGCCGTTGCAAGAGGGTCGATCATGATGAAGTTCATGACTTTGCTGGCAGCGCTCCTGCTCCTGGCGCCGCCGGCGTCGGCGCAGACTTCCCCCCAAGCCGCCGGACGTATCGTTTCGGTCGGCGGAGCGGTCACCGAGATCGTCAGCGGACTGGGGCTGGGCGACAGGCTGGTCGCCGTGGACAGCACCAGCCTTCATCCGCCGGAAATGCGCGCCCTGCCCCAGGTCGGCTACATGCGCGCCCTGTCCGCCGAAGGTGTCGCGGCCCTTCACCCCGACCTTGTCCTGCTGAGCGACAGTGCCGGGCCGCCCGCCGCCATCGAGCAGATGCGCGGGCTTGGGATACCGCTGAAGCTTATCCCGGACCGTCCGACACCGGACGGGGTCGCCGACAAGATCAGGGCGGTCGGCGCCGCCCTCGGCAGGCAAGGCGAGGCTGAAACCATGGCGAGGGAAACCACCGACCGTCTCGCCTCCGTCAGCCGCGTCGTAGAAAAGGCCGCCGGACGCCCCAGGGTCCTGTTCCTGATGGGGCTGGGCCGCGGCGCGCCGGTCGCGGCCGGCCGGAACACGGCGGCCGATGTGGTGATCCGGCTGGCGGGAGGCATCAATGCCATCGACGGCTACGATGGCTACAAACCGGCTTCGGGCGAAGCGATCCTGGATGCGGCGCCCGATGTCCTGCTGCTTCCGGCCGAAGCGGTGGATGCAGCGGGCGGACGCGACGCCGTCCTGGCATTGCCCCAATTCGCCGGCACCCCGGCGGCCTTGAACGGCCGGCTGGTCGCCATGGATACCCTGTACCTGCTGGGCTTCGGTCCGCGCCTGCCCGATGCGGTGGCCGACCTTGCGCGGGCGCTGCATCCCGAACTGGATCAGGATCTGGCGAACGATGCCGCCCCCAGGCCGGGCGGACGGTCATGACCTCGCTGCCGATGCCCAACTCCGCATGGACAGGGCGCTCCCGGCACGCCGGCGTCCTGGCGTTGCTGTCCGTGCTGGCCGCGGTCGCCGTCATCGCCAGCCTCGGCGTCGGCGCCTCGGCGATATCGCCGGGGACCGTGTTGCGGACGCTGCTTCACACGGCGGACGCCAGTCCGCGAGACGCGGCGATCGTGCTGCATCTCCGGCTGCCGCGAACGCTGCTGGGTTTCGGGCTGGGTGCGGCGCTGGCCGTCAGCGGAGCGCTGATGCAGGGCTTGTTCCGCAACCCGCTGGCCGATCCTGGCCTGATCGGGGTGTCGGCGGGAGGAGCCATGGCAGCCGTGGCGGTAATCGTCCTGGGTGTCCCTGCCTTGCTGGCCGGAACCGTCGGCCCGTTCGCACTGCCGCTGGCCGCCTTCGCCGGCAGCCTTTGCACCACGCTGATGATCCAGCGCATCGCCAGCGACGATGGCAGGACCGATGTCTCGACCCTGCTGCTGGCCGGCATTGCGATCAACGCCGTCGCGGGGGCCGTGACCGGCTTCCTGATCTTCGGCAGCGACGACCGGCAGTTGCGGGACATCACGTTCTGGTCGATGGGATCGCTGGGCGGGGCCACCTGGACGACGGTGCTCGGTCTGGCGCCTTTCGCCGCCGGCGCCGTCTTCGCGGCCAGCCGCTGGGCCGGCGTGCTCGACGCCCTGCTGCTGGGCGAACGGGAGGCCGGCCTGCTGGGCTTCGACGTCGAACCCGCCAAGCGCCGCATCGTCATCGCCACCGCTGCCGCCGTCGGGGCGGGCGTGGCGGCGGCCGGCGTGATCGGCTTCGTCGGCCTTGTCGTGCCGCATCTGGTCCGGTTGGTGGCGGGCGCCGGCCACCGGCTGCTGCTGCCGGCTTCCGCACTGCTGGGCGGCACGCTGATGCTGTGCGCGGATATGCTGGCCCGCACCGTCGTCATTCCGGCGGAACTGCCGATCGGACTGGTCACCGCCCTGCTCGGCGGTCCGTTCTTCCTGTGGCTGCTGATCCGCCGGCGGCGGAGCTTCCCGCCATGATCGAGGCCGAAGGCGTCAGTCTGCGCCGGGGCGGAAGGTTCGTCGTCGACGAGGTGTCCACCTCGATCCGTCCCGGCACGCTGACCGCCGTGCTGGGACCGAACGGGGCCGGAAAATCCTCCCTGGTCCGGCTGCTGTCGGGTGAAGCGGCGCCCGACTTCGGGAAGGTCACCCTGGACGGACGCGACCTGAAGCGCTGGGACCGGCGGGACCTCGCCCGGCGCCGCGCCGTGCTGTCGCAGTCGGTATCGCTGACGTTTCCGCTGAGCGTCGAGGAGGTGGTCATGCTGGGACGGGCGCCGCACCGGGCACGTTCCACCAGGGCCGCGGACATGGCCGCCGCCGAGGCGTCGCTGAAGGCGGCCGACGTCTGGCATCTGGCCGGACGCGCTTACCCGACCTTGTCGGGCGGCGAGCGCCAGCGCGTCCAGTTCGCCCGCGTCCTCGCCCAGCTGGAAGACGGCGGGCAATCCGGAACCCGGTACCTGATCCTCGACGAGCCGACTTCCAGCCTGGATATCCGCCATCAGGCCCGGCTGCTCGGTCTGGCCGGCAGTTTGGCCTGCAAGGGCTGGGGCGTCCTGGCCGTTCTGCACGACGCCAATCTTGCCGCCATCCATGCCGACACCGTCGTCCTGCTCCACGAAGGCCGCATCCTGGCGTCCGGCGATCCCTGGAGCGTCATGACCCCGGACCGTCTGACGGAGACCTTCGACCATCCGGTGCTGGTATCGCGGCGGGACGATCTGGACCGCCCGCTGATCACTCCCGCCGCCGGCACCGCCAGCTAGGAAGAGCATCGTCATCATGAAGACCTGCGCCGCCGCAGCGCCGGCCGCCTGGAGCATCCACGACCTGAAGCCGTCGGAGCGTCTTGTTCTCTGGAGCCTGCGCTATTGGACCGCCTGCAAACGGCAAAGCAAACCCTGCGGCGACCTGCTGCGGGAGGTCTACGCCAACAACGGCATGACCGGCGCCGCATCCCAGCTCGGTGCGTTGATGGATTTGGTCAATGCTACGGCCCGAACACCACTCGGTATCCGATGCACCGCCTGCCCGCTGCTGTCAGCGGACGAACGGGCGATCCTCGACGCGGTCGCCAGTGCAGCGGAGCGCCGGCTGAAGGCGGCCGGCGATATCCTGGAACGCTGGTTGCCGGCTCCTAGTGTTCGGGTTGCGCTGATCATGATCGAAAATTTCGCACTTACTATAACGAGTCCCGGTACCGGACAATCATCGGCATAATTAATGTGCAATACCTTGTTCAATTCGGAACAGCCTATCGATCTGCCCTAAACCTTTATTGAGCAGTATTGCAGTCGGCGCATTCCTGTTGCTTGAATTTCATTTGTCAACGCTGGAACACGCCGCACCGATGGCGTGTTGCTCGGCAACTGTTCGCGGAGGCGAGAGCCGCAATCCATGGTGCTGCCAGCCAGCCGCGATCGAAATCAGGCAAGGCTAGAGTGCTATGAAGCTGTTTGAATGCCAGAGCTGCGGTCAGCCGCTCTACTTCGAGAACACGGTCTGCGAAAGCTGCGGGCACCGGTTGGGCTACATCCCGGACATGAACACGGTGTCGGCGCTGGAGCCGGAAGGCGACCAGTGGCGGGCGCTGGCCTCGTCCGGCCAGCTCTACCGGTTCTGCCAGAACGCCGAGCTGGACGCCTGCAACTGGCTGATCCCGGCCGACCATACCGAAACGCACTGCGCCGCCTGCCGCCATAACCGGACCATCCCAGACCTGTCCGACGCTGAGAACATGGCGCGGTACCGCAAGCTGGAGATGGCCAAGCATCATCTGTTCTATACGATGATCAAGCTGAAGCTGCCGCTGAAGAACCGGATCGACGATCCGCAGGGTGGGCTGGCCTTCGATTTCCTGTCCGATCAGGTCGACGCCAACGGCAACGTGACCGCCGTGCTGACCGGCCACGACGAAGGCCTGATCACGATCAACGTCGCCGAAGCGGACGATGCCGAGCGCGAGAAGCGGCGCACCCAGATGGGCGAGCCGTACCGGACGCTGCTGGGCCACTTCCGCCACGAGGTCGGCCATTACTTCTGGGACAAGATCGTCCGCGACTGCGGCGAGGAAGCTTTGGAAAAGTGCCGCGCCGTCTTCGGCGACGAGCGGGAAGACTACGGGCAGGCGCTCCAGCGCCATTACAGCACCGGCGCCCCGCCCGACTGGCAGAACAACTTCGTCAGCACCTACGCCACCGCCCATCCGTGGGAAGACTTCGCGGAGACCTGGGCGCATTACCTTCACATCGTCGATACGCTGGAAACCGCCCGCTCCTTCGGCATCAAGGTCAGGCCCCGGATCAAGATCGGCCACGAGCTGGAGGCGCAGGTGGATTTCGATCCGCACAAGGCCAAGAACATCGACGAACTGATCGATAACTGGCTGCCGCTGACTTACGCGGTCAACGCCCTGAACCGCAGCATGGGCCAGCCCGACTTCTACCCGTTCATCCTGTCGCCGGCGGTGATCGCGAAGCTTGGGTACATGCACGAGCTGACGCACTGAGGGATGGTGATTGAATGAGTGGTGAGGGGAGTGACGCTTTGTCCCCTCACCCTCACCCTCACCCTAACCCTCTCCCTCAGGGAGAGAGGACAGGCCCCAGTGTGGTGGCGTTCCTTAGGGGAAAGATTCCCTTGCCCTGAGGGAGAGGGCTAGGGTGAGGGGCGCAAAGCATCAACTCCCCTTAAGCCGGCGGCGAGGTCCCCGTCCCGATATCGCTGACCATCGTCCCGGCATCCGGCATCGCCGTCACCTCTTCCCCGTCATCGACCTCGACCATGACGGTGCCGTCCGGCTCGACGCTGGCGCTGTAGATCTTGATGCTGCAGTTGCCGTTCAGCGACGATCCCGTCTTCAGGTCGAACAGCCAGTCGTGCAGCGGGCACACCAGCGCATGCCCGCCCAGCAATCCGTCGGCCAGCGGCCCCGCCCGGTGCGGGCAACTGGCCTGGGTGGCGAAGACGCCGCCGTCGCGGGTGCGGAAAACGGCGACCTTGCGGTCGCCCAGTTTGAAGTTCCGGCCTTCTCCCGCCGGGAGAAGGTGGAGCGGTCCCAGGGAATAGCGTTCGGCCATTATTCAACCCTCCACAGGTACTAGGGCACGGGTATCAGGGATGAGAACTGGTGGCTGGTCGCGGGCGCGTCGCGTTCCAGCCAGGGATCGACATAGGCGTCGATCGATTCCTGGATCGACTGGTCCAGCCGGGCGCAGATGCCTTCGCTGTCATCGACCACGATGGACTTCAGCTTCGCCATGCCGACGCGCTCGACATAAGCGTAGGTTCGCTCCTTCCACTTCGCGGTCTCGCGGTAGTACTGGATGAAGCGTCCCATCACGCTCAGCGCCTCGTCGTGGCTGCCGACCACGCAGAGCAGGTCGCCCTTGCGGATATGCGCCCCCGCCGCACCGCCGACATAGATCTCCCACTTGCCGTCGCCGATGGCGACCGCGCCGATATCCTTGACGTAGGCTTCGGAACAGTTGCGCGGGCACCCCGCCGTCGCCAGCTTCAGTTTTCCAGGGCTGTCGATGCCCCGGAAGCGGTTCTCGATCCTGGTCGCCAGCGCCATGCTGTCGCCCAGGCCGAAGCGGCAGTAATCGGTGCCGATGCACGACTTGCAGGTCCGGTAGCTCTTGCCCCAGGCGTGCCCCGCCGGCATGCCGAGATCGCGCCAGACGCCCGGCAGGTCGTCGCGCGGGACGCCGACTAGATCGATCCGCTGCCCGCCGGTCAGCTTGACCAGCGGCACGTTGTACTTGACCGCCACGTCGGCGATCCGCTTCAGTTCGTCCGGGGTGCAGACGCCGCCCGGCATCTCCGGGATGACCGAGAAGGTGCCGTCCTTCTGGATGTTTCCGTGCATCCGGTCATTGATGAACCTGGCGTCGCGCTCGTCCTCGTACTCGCCCTTCCAGATCATCGACAGCAGCACGGCAAGACCGGGCTTGCTGCCGGGGTCTTCCTTGCCGCCGGCCAGCACCTTGAAGACCGACGATACCGACTTCAGGCCATTGGCCTTGATGGCGTCGATCAGCTCGTCCGTCGGCAGGGGAACGCCGGGAACGTAATAGTGGATCGACGGGTCTTCCTCGACCTCGCCGCCGGCGTAGAACTCGACCAGTTCATTGATAAGGCCCTTGCACGAGCCGCAGCCCATGCCGCCGCGCGTCGCCTTCATGACAGCCGAAGCGCTCTTCATCCCGCCGGAAACGCAGGCGCCGATGGCGCCCTTGGTGACGCCGTTGCAGTTGCAGACCTGGGCCTCGTCCGGCATCTCGTCCAGCGTGACCTTTTCCGCCGGAGCGCCGATGTCGAACAGCAGCGACAGCCGCTCTTCCGGCAGGGGAGTGTCGCGGTCGAACGCCTGCATCAGATAGGCGGCCTTGCTGATATCGCCCATCAGGATGCCGCCGACCAGCCTGCCGTCGCGGACGATCAGCTTCTTGTAGGTGCCGCGTTTCGGCTCGGTGAACTGGACGACCTCGTCGCGCTCCTCCGCCGGTTCGGTGATGCCCATGGCCGCGACCTCGACGCCCATCACCTTGAGCTTGGTCGCCAGCTTGGAGCCGTGATACGCGGCGTCCCGGTTGCGCCCGGTGATGTTCTCGGCGAAGACCTTCGCCTGATCCCACAGCGGCGCCACCAGCCCGTAGACCCGCCCCCGGTGCTGGGCGCATTCGCCGACGACGTAGACGGTGCTGTCATCGACCGAGCGCATCTTGTCGTCCACGACGATGGCGCGCTCCACCGTCAGTCCCGCGCGCATGCCGATCTCGGCATTGGGCCGGATGCCGGCGGAGACGACGACCATGTCGCAGTCCAGGGTAGTGCCGTCCTTGAAGGTAAGGCCGGTGATCTTCTCCCCGTCATGGGTAACGGCTGATGTCGCTTTCTTCAGATGGACCGTGACGCCCATCGCTTCCATCGACGCCCTCAGCATGGCGCCGGCCGGGCCGTCCAACTGCTGTTCCATCAGGTGGTTGCCGATATGGATGACGTGGACGGCGCAGCCATGGTTGATCAGGCCGCGCGCCGCTTCCAGCCCCAGCAGGCCGCCGCCGATCACGGCGGCTTGCGTGCTCTTCTTCGCATGGGCGATGATGCCGTCGCAGTCGTCCAGCGTGCGGAAGGCGAAGACGCCGTCACGCAGCTTGCCGCCGGGTCCCGTCATGCCCTCGACCGGCGGGATGAAGGCGCGGCTGCCCGTCGCGATCAGCAGGTAATCGTAAGGGACATGGACGCCGGCGGCGGAGCGCACCGTCTTGGCGGCGCGGTCGATGTCGGTGACCGGCGCTCCGCTGTGCAGGGTGATGCCGTTCTCGGCATACCAGTCCAGCGGGTTCATCACGATCTCGCCGGGGTCCTGGCTGCCATTGAGGACGTTGGACAGCAGGATGCGGTTGTAGTTGCCGTAGCGTTCGTCGCCGAACATCGTGATGTCGAACATGTCGGCGCCGCCCCGGGCGAGCACTTCCTCCACGGCTCGGGCGCCCGCCATGCCGTTGCCGATCACGACCAATTTCCGCTTGCCCATGGCTTACTCCAGAGAAGATGGCAGGAAAGGGGCTTGAAGACCTGAAGGCGTCAGATTTCCATCAGGCCGATGTCGAGCACGACCGTTCCGGCCGAGCCTTCCGGGGCGGCGAAGAAGATCTCCAGCTTGGTGTCCGGAAACAGGTCCTCGACCACGGCGAGCGGAACGTGGGTGCAGGCTTTGGCCCCGATCGGGAAGTAGCGCATGGGGGCGCCGTTCTTGGTCAGGACCAGATAGACCAGTTCATCCAGCGAATTGCCGGCGCGTAGGTAGATCAGTTGGGTGCGCTTGTCGGAGGGGACGGTGTAGGCCAGCGCAGGGTCAAGCTCGGCCGGACGGCCGAGGCCGCGCCCCTCGAAGTCGAAGACGCCATTCAGGAAACGGGGCGTGGAATCCATCATGTCTTGTTTATCCCGAAGGTCACAGAGGGGGTGGATAGAGATGCGGAATTCAGTGACTGGGAGGCGCATCGGCTTTCTCGATGCGGACCGCGCAGGCCTTGAACTCGGGGATGCGT
>NZ_JCACHA010000811.1:0-9122 GCF_059503625.1 Skermanella sp. | reverse complement strand
ACGACTTCTCCTTCGCGCTTGCCAAGCAGGAGAACCTGGCGGATGGCGGCGGCGGCATCGACCTGCGCCACACCCGGCCGCAGGTGGCGGCCATCCTGTCCGATCTGGTGGCGCGGCATACCGTTTCGGCGTCGCTGATGGCGAAGAGCAGTCTGATCGAAGGGGCGGGGCGGTCGCTCCGGCTGCTCGACAACCCGAAGCGGTCGGCGAACTTCGCGGTGCTTAAGGCGCCTGACGTGCCGTCCGTGCTGATCGAAACCGGGTTCCTGTCCAACGAAAGGGACGAGGAACTGCTGCGCGACCGGTCCCAGCGGCGGCGGATCGCCGATGTGCTGTCGCGCGAACTCGCCGGTCTGCTCACCAGCGCGCCGTTCGCCTGAGCGCAGTTGCAGCAATCAGGACACGGTACACAAAAAAGCCTTGGCTCCAGTTTCGAGTAATTCAAATATGTGTTGCAATCACGTAGCGGGCATGACTTCTTCGCGCCGCCGGACGTGCTTTGCGACCGGCAGACGGAGGAAGTTTTGAGGTCTCGCGCGCGTCTTTCGCTACTCACCGCCGCAGCGACAGCGATGCTCATGATGAGCGGTTGCGCTCCGCTGATCGTGGGAGGGGCGGCTACCACGGCCGTCGTAGCCGCCTCGCAGCCCCGCGGACTTGGCGGCGCCATCAGCGATACCGAGATCCAGGCGCAGATCAACCATTTCTGGTTCCAGCACAGCGTCGATATGCATTCCCGGTTGAGCACTAACGTCAACCAGGGCACCGTCCTGCTGACCGGCCGGGCCAAGGACCCCGAGATGCGTCTCGACGCCGTCCGCCTTGCATGGCAGGCCAACGGCGTCAAGGAGATCATCAACGAGATCGTGGTGGACGACGGTTCTACGCTGACCGACTCGGCCCGCGATACCTGGATCGGCACGCAACTGCGCAGCAAGCTGATGTTCGACCGCGATATCTCGTCGATCAACTACTCGATCGAGACGGTCAACGGAGTGGTCTATCTGATGGGCAACGCGCGTGACCCGGCG
This sequence comes from Skermanella sp., assembly GCF_059503625.1. Classification (NCBI taxonomy): domain Bacteria; kingdom Pseudomonadati; phylum Pseudomonadota; class Alphaproteobacteria; order Rhodospirillales; family Azospirillaceae; genus Skermanella; species Skermanella sp. Next base: position 8,091 of record NZ_JCACHA010000811.1, on the reverse strand, counting down.
GAGTTGGAGCGGGTAACCGGCCATGCCCGCTCCCTGCCTTACGTGAAGCGTGTCGTGAGCTATGTCCGTTGACGGAAAGCGATTGGCCGGCGGCAGGACCGTCCTTCTTCTCCTGGCGTACCTGCTGCCGGTCCTGATCTTTCTTGCCGTCGGCGTCCTGTCCCCGGGCGCCTCGGCCCAGGAAAGCGCTTCGAACGCCAACCGGCAGTTCGTCCAGGCCATGCAGATGATCCAGCAGGCCAATTCGACCTTCGACTCCGGGGAAGAAGCGCGCCTGCTGCGTGAGGCCGACCGCCTGCTCAACGAGATCGTGCAGCGCTATCCCGACAGCGCGATCGCCGTCCAGCTCATCACCAACCAGTTCATCGGCGATTTCGACGTCTTCGAGTTCCGCAACCGGGTCCGTGCGCTGATCTGCAACGATGCGCAATCGACCGCGTGCTTCCTGTTCCGGATCGAGAACCTGCTGCCTCCGGTCGAATATCCGGTCTCGACGCCGCGCTGGGACTGGCTGTCGCTCGCGGTCGCCTATCATCTGACCGGCGGAACCGACAAGGCGCGGGAAATCATAGCGCCGTTCGTCGGTGCCCTGCGCCGTGGCGCCGCCGCGTCCAGCAGCGACGCTCAGGAGCAGGATCTCTTCGTTTCGCGTGCGCTGGCGCTGACCGGCCAGACCGACGTGGCGCTTCAAATTACCCGGAGCATCTCCGACTGCTCGACCCGGATCTACAATCTGACCGACATTGCCGAAATCGCCTCGTGGCGCGGCGACAAGGATCTCGCCGCCGCCTTGACGACGGAAGCCCAGAAGTACTCGCAGGCCAACAACTGCTCCTGGGAATTGGGATTGGTGGTGCAGTCGCTCCTCCGGGTCGGCCGCGAGGCGGAGGCCCGCACCCTGTTCCTGAACACGGTCGAACAGCAGTTCTCCCGCTTCCGCGAAACCAAGCAGGAATGCTGCCCGGCAGAACTCGCGGTCGCCGCCGCCGATCTCGGCGAGGTCAACCTTGCGCTCGGTCTGCTCCGCACGGTCCACGAAGACAGCCCCTGGACGGTCCCCGCCGTCCTTGGACGCTTGCAGGCGCGGGGCGAGATCTCCCTGACCTCCGCCTATCTCGAGCAGGTGCAGGAAGTCGATGCCCAGGCGGAAATACTGTCGGAGTTCATCGCGGCGGCGATCCGGCGCGCCGACCCGGCCGCGGCCCAGCAATGGATGAAGCGGCTGAACCAGATCACCGATACCTCGGCAAACCGCAAGCCTACTGTGCTGGCCCAGCGGGCCAAGGCGGAGAAGCTGATCTTCGGCGACGATCGCTGGCGCGTAACCATGGCCCAGGCCATTGCCGCAGCCGACCGCAGCAGCGCCTTCGTCCGGCGCGATATCGGCGTGCCCTTGCTGGCGGCCCTGGTGCGGATCGAAAGCGGTCTTCCGATGCTGGACTGAGCGCGCCGGTCCGCCTTGTCGAATCCGGGCTTGCATGAGAAGCGCCGTTGCGCTTCCTTCAACGGCTGAACGCCCTGTGCAGCCTAGAGATCCTGGAAAGAACCGAGATGACCGCCCGCCACATCCTGACCATTTCCTGCCCGGACACCGTCGGGATCGTTGCCGCCGTGTCGGGTTTCCTTGCGGGACGCGGCTGCAACATCATCGACAGCGCCCAGTTCGGCGACCGGACCAGCGGGCTGTTCTTCCTGCGGATATTCCTGGCGTCACCGGAAGGCGGACCCAGCGGCGAGGAACTGGCAGCCGGCTTTTCGGAGGTGGCGGAGCGCTTCGGCATGAAATGGCGCCTCCACGATGCCGGCCGGCCGCAGCGTCTGCTGCTGCTGGTGTCCAAGTTCGGCCACTGCCTCAACGATCTTCTCTACCGCTACCGGACCGGCGGCCTGAACGTCGAGATCCCGGCTATCGTTTCCAACCACCGCGACTTCTACCAGCTGGCGGCCTGGCACAACGTGCCGTTCCACTATCTGCCGGTCAATGCCGGCAACAAGCTGGAGCAGGAATCGCGCCTGTGGGAGATCATCGAGCAGGAGAACATCGATCTCGTCGTGCTCGCCCGCTACATGCAGGTGCTCTCGCCCGAACTGTGCGACCGGCTGGCGGGACGGGCGATCAACATCCATCACTCGTTCCTGCCCAGCTTCAAGGGCGCCAAGCCCTACCATCAGGCCTTCGCGCGCGGCGTGAAGCTGATCGGCGCCACCGCCCACTACGTCACCTCCAACCTCGACGAAGGGCCGATCATCGAGCAGGAAGTCGAGCGGGTCGATCACACGTCGACGCCCGACGACCTCGTGGCGGTCGGACGCGACGTGGAAAGCGTCGTGCTGGCGCGCGCCGTGAAGTATCACACCGAGCACCGCGTCCTGCTGAACGGCAGCAAGACTATCGTCTTCAGGTAAAAGATTCAGGAGATTGCTATCGTCGTAGGTCGGTCTAAAGCGAAGCGGCAGCCGACAAGCAGGCGCGTCTATGTCGGCTGCCGCTTCGCTTTAGACCGACCTACGGCTGGCTTCTCCACCGGAAACTGATATGCCGTTATATTACGCCGGCCGCGGCTTATAGTAGCTCATTGCCTCCGGCATCTGCGCTTCCAGCGCCGCGATCCTCGACTCCGGCGCCGGGTGCGTCGACAGGAACTCCGGAGCCCGCTCGCCGGCCGCCTGCATGTTCTGCCACAGCTTGATCGCGGCACGCGGGTCGTAGCCGGCTTTGGCCATGTTGATCAGGCCGATGCTGTCCGCCTCCAGTTCCTGGTTCCGCGAGTAGGGAAGGATCAGGCCATATTGAACGCCGGCGCCGAGCAGGCCGGCGATCTCGTTGGCGTAGCCGATATTGCCGATCTGAAGGGCTGCGCCGAGTAGCTGGACGCCGGTCTGGGTGGCGGCGGCGGAACTCAGGCGCTCCCGCGCATGCTCCGCCTGATTGTGGCCGACCTCATGGCCGACGACGGCGGCCAACTCGTTGACGTCGGTCGCGATGGCGAACATGCCTTCGTAGACGCCGATCTTGTTGCCGGGCAAGGCGAAGGCGTTGGCTTCCTTGCTCTCGAAGACCACCGCTTCCCAGTTCCCCGGGTTTTGGCCGATGGCGCTCAGGATATTGGTGCTGACCTGCTGCAAGGCGCGCTGGTAGGTCTTATTCTTGGAAACCGGGACTTCGGACCGGATCTGCTCCCAGCTCTGCACGCCAAGCTGCTCGGCTTCCTGCGCCGAGACAAGGCCGAGCCCAAGGCCGGTCTGGCCCGGTCCGACGCAGGCGACCAGCGCCGTTCCGCTGAAGCCGACCAGAACAGCCATGAAACCGCGCCGGCTCATCTCGGCGGCGCGGTCCCCGGTGATCTCGGTCGTGATCTCGGCCGTTGCCTTGGTCGTGGCCGCACCGTCGGAATGGCTTCCGGAGCCGTGGCATACACACATATCGACGCTTATCCCCTGGTGTCCCGAATGGTATCCTTGAACTTCCTCTTCTGGATGCCACAACGGGACGGCCTGCGCCAGTATTCCACACTCCGGCCCTATTCCTTGACGGCACCCGTCAGGCTCGACACGTAGTGCTCGACGAAGAAGGAATAGATGATAGCCACCGGCAGCGACCCAAGCAGTGCCCCCGCCATCAGCGAGCCCCAGTGGTAGACGTCGCCTTCGACAAGCTGCGTCAGCACCGCGACCGGAACGGTCTTGTTCTCCACCGACGAGATGAAGGCCAGCGCATAGATGAACTCGTTCCAGGACAAGGTAAAGGCGAAGATACCGGCGGAGATCAGGCCCGGAATCGCCAGCGGCAACGTGATCTTCCACAGGATCTGGATACGCGTTGCGCCATCGACCAGCGCGCATTCCTCCAGCTCGTACGGGATCGACTTGAAGTATCCCATCAGCAGCCACGTGCAGAACGGGATCAGGAAGGTCGGGTAGGTCAGGATCAGGGCTATCGGACTGTCGTACAGCCCGAACTGGAACACCATGGTCGCCAGCGGAATGAACAGGATCGACGGCGGCACCAGATAGGCCAGATAGATCATCAGCCCGACCGTCTGGCCCCCCTTGAAGCGCAGCCGCTGGATCGCGTAGGCCGCCAGCACGCTGGCGAACAGGCTGATGAAGGTCGCCACCACGGCAACCGTCATCGTGATCGCCAGCCACTGCGGATAATCCGTGTCGAACAGCAGGCGCTTGACGTTGTCGAGCGTCGGCGAGTGGATCCAGAGCGGATTGTAGTCCTTGTAGTTGTAAAGCTCCTCGTTCGATTTGAAGGTGGTGACAGTCATCCAGTAGAACGGAAACAGCAGGATGACCAGAAACCCCGCCAGCGGCGTATAGACCGTCAGCAGCTTGCGCGGCCAGCGGGTCAGATAGTCCATGCCTGTGACTTCTTCAGCCATTCCCGCCTCCGATCCTGGTTTGGTCCATGATGCTGGCCCGCTCAGTCATCGCTGCCTCCTTGCTGCCATTTCCGCCGGGCAAGGGCGAAGTAGCTGAACAGCGTCGCGAACAGCAGGAACGGGATCATCGCCACCGCGATCGCCGCCCCTTCGCCCAACTGGCCGCCGGGGATCGCCCGCTGGAAGGCCAGCGTCGCCATCAGATGCGTCGTCCCCGCCGGACCGCCGCGCGTGATCGCGTAGATCAGCTGGAAGTCGGTGAAGGTGAACAGGATCGAGAAGGTCATGACAACAGCCAGGATCGGCATCAGCATCGGCAGGGTGATATGCCGGAACCGCTGCCAGGATGTCGCCCCGTCCAGCGCCGCCGCTTCGTACAGGCTCGGCGAGATTGTCTGGAGACCGGCCAGCAGGCAGATCGCGACGAACGGAATGCCGCGCCAGATATTGGCGGCGATCAGCGACATCCGGGCATTGTTGGGCGTACCGAGGAAGTCGATGTAGTGGTCGATCAGCCCCATCTCGGTCAGTGCCCAGCTGATGATCGAGAACTGCGGATCGTAGATCCACCAGAACGCCAGCGCCGACAGCACCGTCGGAACGATCCAGGGCACCAGGATGATCGACCGGATCAGGGCCTTGGCCGGCAGGTGGTTGTTCAGCAGCAGCGCCAGCCAAAGCCCCAGCGCGAACTTGCCGATGGTCGCGAACACCGTGTAGAGCACGGTATTGCTGACGGCCAGCCAGAACATGCTGTCCTGGAACAGCGATTCGTAGTTCTCCAGACCGATGAAGACGCCGGACCGTCCGATCTTCGTGTCGGTGAAGCCCAGCCAGATACCCAGTCCCAGCGGATAGGTCAGGAAGACCAGCAGCAGCGTGGCTGCCGGCAACATGAACAGGAACGCCAGGACGCCGGGATTGTCGAGAGTGCGCGCAACCCACGATCCTGTGGGCTGCGCGACACGCTTGCGCTCGGCGGCAATCGCCATATCGGGGCCTGGCATGTCAGGTCCTGTAATACCGCTCCGCCCGGCGCTGGGCTTCGGCCGCCGCTTCCTTCGGCGTGGACCGGCCGGAGCAGACCTGCGACACCATGTTGTTGATGATGAAATCCGCCAGGGTCGCGGCCGACGCGTAGCCGAGGCTGCCCTGATAGCCGTACCACAGCATGTTCTTCATGACCTCGGCGTAGGCCGCATGCTTCGGGTCCTCGGTCCAGATCGGATTGCCGGAATAGGCTGCCAGCGGATGGCTCCAGTAACCGATGCTGGCTTTCTGCCAGGGTTCGTACTGTTCCTTCTCGAAGATGAAGCGGACATATTCCTTGGCGGCGTTCGGGTACTTGGTGTGCTTGAACACCATCGTGTTGATCAGCAGCCCGGCCTCGGTCGGCTTGCCGACGGGACCGATCGGGAAGGGCGCGTGGTAGATATCCTCGGCCATCGCCTTGATGGCGGCATCGGTGCTGTTCTTGGCCGAGTAGTAGACCGAAATGCCGTTGGCGGTCAGGCCGACTTCCCCGGCGAGGAAAGCCTTGTTGTTGGACGGGTCCAGCCAGGACATCGTGCCGGGAATGAAGTTCTCGTATAGTTGCTTGCCGTATTCCAGAGCCGCGATGGTTTGCGGGCTGTCGATGATGACCTTGTTCTTCTCGTCCACCATGGCGCCGCCATGCGCCCAGATCAGCCAATGCGTCCAGGTATTGCCGTCGCCCTGCGCATTGCCGAGCGCGAAGCCCATGGGGTGGTTGTTCTTCTTGAGGTTCTGCGCCAGCTTGAGGAAGTTGTCGATATCGGTCGGGACAGTCTCATACCCGGCTTGGTTGACCCAGGACTTGCGGTAGACGATGGCGCCGCCGGAAGCGCCTATCGGCATCGCGATCCACTTGCCGTCGGTCCCCTTGCCGTAGCGTTCGGCGATCGGATACCAGCCGCCGTACTTCTTGCCCAGATATTCGGCCACTTCCGTCAGATCTAGCAGCTTGTCGGGATACTGGTGCGGGTCGTCGTTCCAGGCCAGGACGACATCGGGACCGCTGCCGATATTGGCGGCGACGGCGGTCTTGGGCCGCAGGTCTTCCCAGCTCTCGTTATCGACCCGGACCTTGACGCCGGTCGTCTGGGTGAACCGCTCCGTGTTCTGAAGAAACAGAGTCTCGTCGCCCTGGACGAACTTGGCCGGGCGCAGGACGCGCAACTCGGCGCCTTTCTCGACCTGGAACTTCGGGGCCGGCACATCGGCCGCCACCACTTCGCCGAATGCCGGGCGATAGCCCAGCAGCGTCGTTCCGGCCAATGCGCCGGCGCCGATCTTAAGAGTGTCGCGTCTGGTGAACCCAGTCATATTGCTTCCTCCCCCACCTGATATCTTTGGTTTTGTTTCGCAGGTGCAGCAATCTGGACAACGTTTGTTCGCTGTTCCAACTAAATCCTACGCCCGGTGCAACCGGCTGTCACCCCCTCTTGTTGGCTGAAGTCTTGACCCCTGCGGCATGGCGTCCCACCATGGCATGCCGGCCCCGGGGGTCGGAAACCGGAAGATCCGATCGGCCGAAAAGCCCGATCGCCAAAGACCAATAGCCAAGACAAGAGGAACGCCCGATGAGTTTGGACCGCATCTCAGCCCATGCCTGTTTCGGTGGCACCCAGGGTATCTACCGCCATCGCTCGACCAGCACCGGGACCGACATGGAAGTCGCGGTCTACGTACCGCCGCAGGCGGCCGACGGGCCCTTGCCCGTCCTGACCTACCTGTCGGGCCTGACCTGCACCTGGGAGAACTTCACGGTCAAGGCCGGCGCCCAGCGTTATGCGGCGGAGCACGGCGTCATCATCGTGGCGCCGGACACCAGCCCGCGCGGCCTCGACATTCCCGGCGAGAACGACAGCTACGACTTCGGTACCGGCGCCGGCTTCTACGTCGATGCCACGCAGGACCCGTGGAAGACCAACTACCGCATGTACAGCTACGTGCGCGACGAACTGCCGGCGCTGATCGCATCCGAGTTCAAGATCGATGCCCAGCGCCAGGGCATCTTCGGCCATTCGATGGGCGGCCACGGCGCGCTCGTGATGGCGCTTCGCAACCCCGACCGCTACCGGTCGGTATCCGCCTTCTCTCCCATCGTCGCGGCCTCGCGCGTGCCCTGGGGCGAAAAGGCGCTGGGCGGCTACCTGGGCCAGGACAAGGAAGCCTGGAAGCAGTACGACGCCTCCCTGCTTGCGGAAAAAGGCGGCTGGAACTCGCCGATCCTGGTCGACCAGGGGACCTCCGACCAGTTCCTTGAAAAGGAACTCAAGCCCGAGCTTCTGGAGGAAGCCTGCAAGAAGTCAGGAACCCCCCTGACGCTGCGGCGCCAGCCCGGCTACGACCACAGCTATTACTTCATCGCCACCTTCATGGGCGACCATATCGCTCACCACGCCAAGATCCTGAAAGCTTGAAGTAGCTCCGCCTCGATGCCGGTCCGCGCAGTGGTATCGATGTTTTCCAGGAAGAGGACGACGATGCCGCTGCGCATGAGGAATGTAGTTGTGTCTAACCTAGTATAGAGCGACGCCTTTTCCCGCCCCTTATCATGTCCTGGTCGATACCGGCATCAAGCTGTGGTTAGCTGGTCAGGAGGGGGGCGGGAATGGAGAAGCTGAACGCGGTCGAACAGGCACAGGGAGTCATCGTCCGGGCGCGACAGGCTATCGCA
>NZ_JCACHA010000810.1:0-9145 GCF_059503625.1 Skermanella sp. | reverse complement strand
ACCGGGCTGACCCTGCTGAAGCGCCTGTCCGGCCTCCCTCATGGCACGTTCCGCACGACCGAGCGGGCGGGGGATCTCGCCGCCCATCTCCCCGAGCTGACGCATGACCTCGCCTAGTTCCCGCCGCAGCGCTTCCTGCTGGGCGGCGCTGGACGAGCCCTGTCCCTGCTGGCCCTGCTGGCCCTTTCCCTGCTGCCCTTGTTGCCCACGCTGGCTCTGCTGCCCCTGTCCCTGCTGCCCGCGCTGGCGGCCGGGCATCTGGCCCTGCTGCCCGTGCTGACCTTGCTGCCCCTGTTGTCCCTGCTGTCCCTGTTGCCCTTGCTCGCCCTGCTGCGATTCGCGGAAGCTCTGGTCCAGCAACTCGCGCTGGCGCTGGGCCAGATCCTGCATCTTCTGCATCATCTGGCCGGCTTGATTCTGCTGGTTCTGCTGCATCTGGGCCATGTTGCCGTTGCGCAGGTTCTCCAGCATCTGCTGCAACTGGGAAAGCATCTGCTTGGCGGCGTCGCGGGACCCCGTCTCGGCCATCTGGCGCATCTGGTCCAGCATCTTCTGGATATCCTGCCGGTCCATCGTCTGGCCCATCATCTCCGGCGGGATCTGCGGCGGCTGTTCGCCGCGTTCCATGGCTTGGCGCATCTGCTCTTCCATGGCGTCCAGGAACTCGTTCAGCGCCTGCTGCAACTCGTCCATGAGCTTCTGGACTTCCTGGTCCGGTGCGTCGCGGTTAAGCGCGTCGGTCAGGCGCTGCTCGGCGTCTCGCAGGTTCCGTTCGGCCAGCGACAACTCGCCGTCCTCCACCCGAAGGGCGGTGTCCCACAGGAGCTTCTGAACCGCCGGCACGGCGTCCGGCGTTTCGTCCAGATACAGCCGCGCCACGGCGGAGCGGAGCGACAGGAACACGACGATGTCGTCATGGAACTGGTAGGGGCGGGCCGAGATGATGCCGAGACTGCGGGCCGCATCCTCGCGTCCGGCCTGGGGCCGGAGAGTCAGCTTCTTGCGTTCCTCGATGATGGCGCGGGCGACGGGATTCTGGAACTCCCGCTCCGGCAGGACGAGTGCCACGTCCTCGGACATCCCGGTCTGCCCGGCGCCGTCGGTCGCCGACAGGCGCAGCGTTACCGGCAAACCGGCCCAGGGATGCGGCGTCAAATCATGGAAGCTGGTGCTTCGCGCGGTCTTCGGGCGCACTCCGGGCAGCGGCAGCTGGAGTTCGACCGGCATCCTGTCGATGCCCGGCTCGGCGACATCGCCGCTGAGCCGGGCCGTGCCGGTGACCGCAACGATGCCGTAGTCGTCGCGGGCCTCGTATTCCAGCCGCAACGCGCCGCGCTCGCCAGCGGACGGCGGCGCCGGAAGGGCGATGATGGGAGCGGTGTCCGGAACCACGGTGACCGGCCAGGAACCCAGCGCCCTGCCGTTCTGCTCGACCGAGATCGTGCCTCCCCTGGTTACCGGCTGGGTGATCTGGTAGCTGACCTGATCCACCCGTTCGAAGGCGGACGACGTGCCGTTGGCCATGAGCGCCGGCGCTCCCGATCCGCCGCTGACACGGGCGAGCAGGACGCTTCCGGTCGGGATGGGGATCGCCTGGGGCGCTGCGGCAGGCTCGCCGTTCGCCGCAGCTTGCGCGGCCGGCGGGCCGCTACGCAGGAAGATGGGGGGGAGGCCGGTGTAGTCGGGCGGCGTCACCCAGACGTCGAGTACGGCGTCGACGGGCTGGGCGGAGCCGTCCAGGTGGGGCGTGAAGGCGGCCGCTATGCGGGGACCCCAGTCGCCCCTGGTGCCGAACGCCGCGACGAACAGGATGAGCCCGACGGCGGCGCGCAGAGCCCAGGGGTCGCGGGCCGCCAGGTTGGGATGCGGAAGCCGGACCTTGAGGTTCCGCATCCTTTGACGCGCCTGCTCTTGGTAGAGCTTCCACAGTTCGGCGGTCGCCGGATCGGAGCCGCCCGCCATGGTGTCGCGGACGGCAGCCAGCGGGCGGTGGGTCAGCCCGCTGTCGCGCTCCAGCCGGCGGAGCGCCGCGGCACCGTCGGGCAGCCGTATCCGCTTGATGCCGTACCGGAGGGCGGCGCCGAAGGCCGCGGCGAACAGGAGAAGCACCAGCGCGTGCAGCCAGCCGCCCAGTGACGGCAGCACGTTGAACAGGGCCAGGGCTATGAACACGCCCAGGATTCCGACCGCCGGCCAGAAAGCGGGCCAGATCTGTTCCCAGGCCAGTGCGCCGCGGGCCAGTCCCAATCTGAAGCGCGGCTCGTCGGTCCCGTTCATCCCGCTTCCCCTGTCATGTGCGGCCGGTGTGGCGTGTCAGGGAGCTTCAGGCAGCGCCCTTACTTGTCCAGCCACGCCGGCACCTGTTCCGCCGCCAGCATTTCCTCCACGGTGGGCCGTCGCCGGACGACCGCGTGGTCGGACCCCGAAACCAGAACTTCAGGGACCAGGGGCCGGGTGTTGTACGTCGACGACATCACCGCCCCGTACGCACCGGCCGACAGGAATGCCACCAGATCATCTTGGTCCAAATGTGGCAAGACCCGCTGCACCGCGAAGGTATCACCGGATTCGCACACCGGCCCGACCACGTCGATCCGGGTCCGGGGCGCGTCCTGGTCTTCCTCGGTCACAGGAAGGATAGTGTGCCATGCATCGTAAAGCGAGGGGCGGATAAGATCGTTCATCGCGGCATCGACGATCAGGAACTCCCGGTGGACGCCGGTCTTCCGGTAGATCACCTTCGACACCAGGATGCCGGCGTTGCCGACAAGGGCGCGACCCGGCTCCAGCGTCACGTGACAGCCAAGATTGCCGGTGATGCTTTTGACCATGCCGGCATAGGCATCGAGCGACGGCACGTCCTCGTCCCGGTACAGGATGCCGAGGCCGCCGCCGAGGTCGAGGCGCTGGATGTCGTGGCCGTCCTCGCGCAAGGCATGGACCAGTTCGACCACCCGCTCGAAGGCGGCGCGGAAGGGTTCCAGGCTGGTAAGCTGCGATCCGATATGGACCGCTACCGCGACGGGCTTGATGCCGGGGAGGGCGGCGGCGCGGGCATAGGTCTGGCGCGCGTGGTCGATGTCGATGCCGAACTTGTTCTCCTTCTTGCCGGTCGCGATCTTGGCATGCGTCTTGGCATCCACGTCGGGATTGACCCGGATCGCGATGGAAGCGGTCCGGTCTAGCGAGGATGCTACCTGGCTGAGGGCTTCCAGTTCGGGGATGGATTCGACGTTGAGCTGGAAGATGCCGGCTTCCAGGGCCGAGCGCATCTCTTCCCGCGTCTTGCCGACACCGGAAAACACGATCCGATCGGCCGGGATGCCGCCGGCCAGCGCCCGGCGCATTTCACCCTCCGACACCACGTCGGCGCCGGCGCCGAGCTTCGCCAGCGTGCGGATGACGGCAAGGTTGGAGTTGGCTTTCAGCGCGTAGCAGATACCGGTGTCGGAGCCTTCGAAAGCATCGGCGAAGGCGCGGTAGTTCGCCGCCAGCGCCGCCGTGGAATAGCAGTAGAACGGGGTGCCGACCGTCGCCGCCAGTTCAGGCAGAGCGACGCCTTCGGCATGCAGCACGCCGTTGCGGTATGTGAAATAGGGTGAGGTCATGGCGTGCCGGGTTGTGCCTGCGTTGCGGCGGGCGCCGTCGTTGCCGGCGGCGCCTGTCGTTGGGGTTGCGGATCGAGCGTTGGGTTGGGGTAGACGCCGGGAAAGCGGTCGGTGGCGCGGCCCTGGGGCGGCTCGACGAAACCGGGCTTCTTGCCGCAGCCGGCGAGGGCGACGGTCGCGAGAAGGGCGGCTGCAATGCGGAAGGTAAGGCTGGTGCTCACAGGAAGCGCTCCCGGGCTGAGGAAACCGCTGCGCGTACCGTCTCGGGCGCGGTCCCGCCGAAACTGGTCCGGCTGGCGACGGAGGCGTCGACGGTCAGCACGTCGAACACGGCCTGCGTGATTCGGGGCTCGACCGACTGTAGGTCGGCAAGGCTGAGTTCGGCCAGCTTGGCGTTGCGGTCCTCGGCCAGCTTGACGATGCGGCCGGTGACATGGTGCGCCTGCCGGAAGGGAAGGCCGAGAACCCGGACCAGCCAGTCGGCAAGATCGGTCGCGGTAATGAAGCCGGCTTCGGTCGCGGCGCGCATGCGGGCGGCGTCCGGCGTCAGGTCGCGGACCATGCCGGCCATGGCGGCGATGCAGAGGCCGAGCGTGTCGTCCGTCTCGAACACCGGCTCCTTGTCTTCCTGCATGTCTTTGGAATAGGCCAGCGGCAGGCCCTTCATGACGATCAGCAATCCGTTGAGCGAGCCGATCACCCGGCCCGACTTGGCGCGCACCAGTTCCGCCGCGTCGGGGTTCTTCTTCTGCGGCATGATCGAGCTGCCGGTGGTGAAGGCGTCGGTCAGGCGGATGAAGCGGAAGGCGTCGCTGCACCAGACCACGATTTCCTCGGCCAGCCGCGACAGGTGGACGGCGCAGATCGCGGCCGCGCCGAGGTATTCCAGCGCGAAGTCGCGGTCCGACACGGCGTCGAGCGAGTTGGCGGTCGGCCGGTCGAAGCCGAGAGCCTGCGCCACCGCATGGCGGTCGATCGGGAACGAGGTGCCGGCAAGGGCTGCTGATCCCAGCGGACATTCGTTCAGGCGGGCGCGGGCGTCGCGCATCCGGCCCCGGTCGCGGCCCAGCATTTCCACATAGGCCAGCAGATGGTGACCGAAGGTCACCGGCTGCGCCGTCTGGAGATGGGTGAAGCCGGGCATGACAGTGCCGGTATGCCGCTCGGCCAGATCGATCATGGCGGACTGGAGGTCGGTCAAGCCCGCTTCCAGCCGGTCCAGGGCATCGCGCACCCAAAGGCGGAAGTCGGTCGCCACCTGATCGTTCCGCGACCGCGCGGTGTGCAGCCGCCCAGCCGGCTCGCCGATCAGTTCGGCCAGCCTGGCTTCCACGTTCATGTGGATGTCTTCATGTTCGGTCTTGAAGGTGAAGCTGCCGGCGGCAATCTCCTCCGCTATGCGGTCGAGGCCCTCGACGATCTTGTCGGCGTCGGAGGCCTGGATGATTCCCTGCCGGGCGAGCATGGCGGCATGGGCCTTGGAGCCCGCGATGTCCTGGGCCGCCAGACGCTTGTCGAAGCCGATCGAGACGTTGATGCGTTCCATGATCGAGGACGGGCCGCTGGCGAAACGTCCGCCCCAGAGCTGGTTGGCGGCTCCCCGGTTCGAACCGGGGTTCGAATCGGCGCTGGTGGATTTGGGCGTGTCTTTTTCGGTCATGGGATGCAGTTTATTGGAGGCCAAGGGGAAGAGCGTGGGACGGGATATGAAAAAGGTGGTCAGTATGCGTAATTTCACCGCCGCCGCAATGCTCGGTATCGTCTGTGCGGCCGGATGGTGGTTCGCGTCGGACGCGGGGCAGGCCAATGCGGCCCGTCCGCCCATCGAGGGCAGCATGCAGAAGTTCAAACCGGCGGATGCGCCGCAACCGGCGCCTGCCCTGAGCTTCATCGGCAAGGACGGCGAACGGGTCGAGCTGGCCGACTTCAAGGGCAAGGTCGTGCTGCTGAACCTGTGGGCGACGTGGTGCGCGCCCTGCGTCAAGGAGATGCCGTCGCTCGACGCGCTCCAGGCGCGGCTGGGGGGAACCGGCTTCGAGGTCGTGGCCCTGTCGCTCGACCGGGGCGGCCGCACTGTGGTGGAGCCGTTCCTCGCCAAGTTGGGAGTCCGCAATCTCACGATGTACCTGGACCCGCAGAGCACCGCCATGAGCGCCTTCAAGCCGCGCGGACTGCCGACCACCATGCTGATCGACCGCGAAGGCTACGAGGTCGGCCGGCTGGAAGGCGATGCCGAGTGGAACAGCGATGAAGCCGTTAAGCTGCTTGAGCACTTCATCGACGGTGGCGTGCGTCCGCCCGCGATGATGAAGACGAGCGGGTGATCCGGCTGTACGGGGTGACCGGACTTTCGGTCATTTCTTCAGTGGATCGTGACCCCAGTTCATGAGGCTGTAGCGCCAGCGCGAGCTTTCGACGTCGTGGTTGGGACCCTGGGCACAGTGGCGGTGGACGTAGGCGGTCACCTTCCGCATATGGTGGTAATCGTCATCCGACAAGTCGCCCTTGCGCTTGTGCCCGATCTCGACGATCCGCCGTCCCGACTGGTGGCCGACCGATTCGTCCTCGCCGTCATGCGTCCAGCCGACGCCTTTGCTTTCGTCGGTATCGAGCCAGCGCTCGACCTCCTTCGGGGGCATGTTGACGGCGTCGCGGTACTCGTCCCAGATCTTCGCCTTCTCGTCGTCGCTGAACGACACGGGGGTTCTCCTGTCCAGTGGTGTTCCCGGACGGAAATAGATCCGCATCCGGCAAAAGCAAAAAGGGCTCGCCGTGGCGAGCCCTTTTCGATGCCGTTCGGCAATCCGGAGCGCGTCAGCGCGTCGGTACCGGAACCGGCTTGCTGTAGTCGTAGAAACCACGGCCTGCCTTGCGGCCGACCCAGCCGGCCTCGACGTATTTCACCAGCAGCGGGCAGGGACGGTACTTGCTGTCCGCCAGCCCGTCATACAGCACGTGCATGATCGCCAGACAGGTGTCCAGGCCGATGAAGTCCGCCAGCTCGAGCGGTCCCATCGGGTGATTAGCGCCCAGCTTCAGCGCGGTGTCGATCGCATCGACCGATCCGACGCCCTCGTAGAGGGTGTAGACGGCCTCGTTGATCATCGGCAGCAGGATGCGGTTGACGATGAAGGCCGGGAAGTCTTCCGCCACGGCGGCTTTCTTGCCCAGCTTGACCGTCAGCTCCTTGACCGTCGAGTAGGTTTCCTCGTCGGTCGCGATGCCGCGGATCAGCTCGACGAGCTGCATCACCGGCACCGGGTTCATGAAGTGCATGCCGATGAACTTGGCCGGCCGGTCGGTCACGGCGGCGAGCCGCGTGATCGAGATCGACGACGTGTTGCTGGCGATCAAGGCGGTCGGGCTCAAATGCGGAACCAGCCGCTTGAAGATCTCCCGCTTGGTCTCCTCGGCTTCCGTCGCCGCTTCGATGACGAGGTCGCTATCCCCAAACATCGCAAGGTCGGTGCCCGTGGTGATCCGTTCCAGGGCCGCGTGCTTGTCCTCGGCGGAAATCTTACCCTTGGAAACCTGGCGCTCCAGGTTCCGTTCGATATTGCTCACCGCCTTGGCCAGCGCATCGGCACTGATGTCGGACAGTTTGACGTCGTAGCCGGATACTGCGCAGACGTGAGCGATACCGCTCCCCATCTGCCCGGCCCCGATGACACCGATTTTCTGAATCATTGAAATTCCTTGCGGCGACGTTGGAGGAAGCGATTATCGCACCTTGTCCAGTTCCTCCGTCAGCTCGGGAATGACCTTGAACAGGTCACCCACGAGGCCGTAATCGGCGACCTGGAATATTGGCGCTTCCTCGTCTTTATTGATGGCCACAATGACCTTGGAGTCCTTCATCCCGGCCAGGTGCTGGATGGCGCCTGAGATGCCGACCGCGATGTAGAGCTCGGGAGCAACGATCTTTCCGGTCTGACCGACCTGATAATCGTTCGGCACATAGCCGGCATCCACCGCCGCGCGCGAGGCGCCGACGGCGGCACCCAGCTTGTCGGCGAGGGTTTCCAGCATGTGGAAGTTTTCACCGGACTGCATGCCCCGCCCACCGGAAACGATGGTGCGGGCGCTGGTCAGCTCCGGACGTTCCGACTTCGACAGTTCCTGCCCGACGAACTTGGATAGGCCCGCGTCGGCGCCGGCCGTGGCGGATTCGATCGCGGCGCTGCCGCCCTCGGCTGCAGCCGGATCGAACGCTGTGCCGCGAACGGTGATGATCTTGACCGGGTCCGAAGACTGGACGGTCGCGATGGCGTTGCCGGCGTAGATCGGCCGGTCGAAGGTGTCGGCGTCATGGACGGCGACGATCTCCGAGAGCTGCGCCACGTCCAGCAGGGCCGCCACGCGTGGCAACACGTTCTTGCCGAAGCTGGTCGCCGGCGCCAGCACGTGGCTGTAGCCCTTGGCCAGCTCGACGATCAGCGGCGCCACGTTCTCGGCCAGTCCATGGGCATACTGGGCGGCGTCGGCCGTCAGCACCTTGGACACGCCCGCGATCTTCGCGGCGGCCTGGGCGGCGGCCTGAACGTCGGAGCCGACGACCAGGACGTGAAGGTCGCCGCCCAATTTGGCGGCGGCGCCGACCGTGGTCAGGGTCGCGGGCTTGACGGCACCATCGGCGTGTTCGGCGATGACGAGGACGCTCATATCAGATCACCTTGGCTTCGTTCTTCAGCTTATCGACCAGTTCCTGCACCGTCTTGACCTTGATGCCGGCGGAGCGCTTGGGCGGCTCGGCGACCTTCAGGGTCTTCAGGCGAGGGGCGGGGTCGACGCCGAGATCGGCGGGCGACATGCTGTCGATCGGCTTCTTCTTCGCCTTCATGATGTTGGGCAGCGAAGCGTAGCGCGGCTCGTTGAGGCGCAGGTCGGTGGTGACGACGGCGGGCAGCTTCAGTTCGACCGTCTCGAGACCGCCGTCCACTTCGCGCGTCACCGTCACGGCATCGGCGCCGGGCACGACCTTGGAGGCGAAGGTGCCCTGCGACCAGCCCAGCAGGGCCGCGAGCATCTGGCCGGTCTGATTGGCATCGTCGTCGATCGCCTGCTTGCCCATGATGACGAGCTGCGGCTGTTCCTTGTCGACGATGGCCTTGAGCAGCTTGGCGACGGCCAGCGGCTGGAGTTCGGCGTCGGTCACGACGTGGATGGCGCGGTCGGCGCCCATGGCGAGCGCCGTGCGCAGGGTTTCCTGCGCGGCCTGCACGCCGAGGCTGACGGCGACCACTTCGGTAGCTGTCTTGGCTTCCTTCAGACGAACCGCTTCTTCGACAGCGATCTCGTCGAACGGGTTCATCGACATCTTAACGTTGGCAGTCTCGACTCCCGAGCCGTCCGCCTTGACGCGGATCTTCACGTTGTAGTCGACCACCCGCTTAACCGGGACGAGGACTTTCATTGCAAATCCTTAGCTAATCGGTGCGCGACAGTGGCGCATGCCCGCGACCGGGCATGACCGCAGCGCACAAAATACACCGCGAGCGGTGGCGAAACATAGGATTTGGCATCAACCGTGTCAATCT
>NZ_JCACHA010000809.1:0-9170 GCF_059503625.1 Skermanella sp. | reverse complement strand
GGCACCAGCGGTGCTGGTTTCATAAAAGTTCTAATGTTCTCAACAAGGTGGCGAAATCGCTCCAGCCCGCGGTCAAGCAGGACCTGCGGGAGATCTGGATGGCGCCCGACCTTAAGGCAGCGGAGCGAGCCCTCGATACCTTCGAGAAGAAGTACGGCGCCAAGTACTCCGGGGCCGTCGAGTGCCTGACCAAGGATCGCAATGCCCTGCTGGCCTTCTACAATTTCCCCGCCGAGCATTGGGACCATGTGCGGACAACAAACCCCATAGAAAGCGTGTTCGCCACGGTCCGTCACCGCACCGTCCGCACCAAAGGCGCGCTTTCCCAGGACACCGCCAAGCTCATGGTCTTCAAGCTCATCTCGGCAGCATCCAGAACCTGGCGACGGCTTCAGGGCGAAAACCAGTTGCCCAAAGTCATTCGGGGCGTCAAATTCCGCGACGGCATCGAGGTCAGCATGCCGACATCACAGAGCGCCGCCTGAACACTTCGTCACCCAAATTCCGCCATAGCTCGGGTGAGAGCTATGGCGTTGAGGTGGGGCTCGCCCTCACTTGCACAAAAAACCGGGGCGCCAAGCCTGGAATGCGACAACTGTCCATCGTTGAAAAACGGTGGATTAGAGTCACTTGAAATCCGTCATTACGTCGTGAAAACCTCTTGCTCCGCAATCTCGACCGGAGAGTGGTCACAGTCCTGACGAACAGGCGCCGACCGGCCGGCAGAGCACTTCTCATCAACGTCGAATTTGCGCCCTGCTTAAATCTCTTTGGCAGCCCGCGTGACGGCAAGTCATCGGAGCTGTTGGCGGCGGGTACTCCATTGATAGTCCGAGTTGGGAAATTGTTGGAGGCGGAGGACTGCTGAAGACGGGAAGCTCAACCATCCCGCTCGGCTGGCTTACAGGAAAGAGGACAGCCACCTTGGATGATGCATCGTTGTCGAACCACACTGAGGCGGAGACGCCCCGGATATCCGTCGATGATCAAGGTTCTCCTGGGCACGTTCGGGGTCAGCTGCCCAGGCTCCGTTTTTCACCACGCAAGGCTGCGGTCGCCAGTAAGCGGCCAAGCGATCTGGGCGGGCTTCTGAAGGTCGGCGCTGCAGCCGCACTGGCTATGGGTGGAGCTGCGGCAGTAGCTGCCCTGGCAGGAAGCGGCAACAGAAAGGCGCATGGCAAGGCCGCGCCAGAGGTGCAGGTTGGGCTGCCCCGGGAAACTGACCGGTCCACTGACAAACTGAATGTGGGCGAGGCAAGTCAGCTACATGAAAGCACCGCAACACGGTTGGAAGCCGGTGCAGCTCACCTGGCGGGGAAAGCCGCCGAAGAGGTTCATGTGCTTTGGACGGGGCGGGACAACCTTTCTCAGTCCATCGGGCAAGCGTCACGTGCAGCCGAGCGTTTTCTGGATTGCCACGACATCCTTGCCGGCAGCGGCGCCGCGAACTGGCAGGATTATCGCGGCTGCATGCGGCAGATCCTGCGGATGAACCTCGGACACCTGCAGGAGATGATGCATTGCCGCTCACCTGAAAGCCTGATCATGCAGTATGCCGAATTGACAGTTAATCAGGTCGATCTGACTCTTCAGACGGCAAGGCGCGTGGCGGATCGGTCGACAAGAGCTGCAAGCCAGGCGGCGCATACGATGGCTGGCAGGAAGGACCGTTTCAACGGCTCGTAAGCTGGAACAACGGTCCCATTCACAATTCGCCGTCGGCACTTTGCCACAGGCCAGTCGGTCCGTTTAGTCATGGAGATGCAGGATGATCCAGAATGCCGATAAGCCGGACTACAGCGCGGCCGACCGTACGGCGACGACATCGCAACCCTCCGGTTCAGTGCGTGACGAGAACTCTGTAGGCAAGCCTTTGCCCGGCGACGACAAGCTGGACATGGACCGCACCCCCGGCGATGGATCACTTCAGGGCTCGACGCCTGCGGGCTTGACGGTCAAGGAACTGCTTGAGCGGGCCGAAGACGCGGACGACCTGACACAGCCCGGCACGAGCTGACCGGCCATGAAGCACCTGAACGATCTCACGGTGGTGATCACCGGCGCTTCCAGTGGCATGGGATTGGCGGCGGCGCACGCATTCGCCCGGCGGGGTGCCAATGTGGTCCTGGCAGCCAGACGCCGGTCTCTTCTCGATATCGCTGTCCGTGAATGCCACAGCCTTGGCGGCAGGGCGCTGGCCGTCACCGCCGATGTCACGGACCCAGCACAGATGCGCGACCTCGTCCGCGCGGCGGAGCGGGAGTTCAACCGTATCGACGTGTGGATCAACAATGCCGGCATGAGCCTGTGGGGACCGTTCGAGGACATACCGCTGGCAAGTCAGGCCCGTCTGGTCGAAGTGAACCTTCTCGGCGCCATCAACGGGACCTTCGCCGTTCTGCCTCACTTTCTTGCCCACGGTGGACGCGGGATCATCATCAATAACATCTCGATCGGCGGCCGAATTCCGATGCCATGGGCCGCAACCTACAGCGCCACGAAATACGGCCTCGCCGGTTTCACCGATGCGTTACGGGACGAACTCGCGGCCCACTCCGATATCCGGGTCTGCGGGGTCTATCCGCCCTTCGTGGACACTCCTACCAATGTCCATTCGCCGAACTACACCGGCCGAGCCCTGCGCCCGGTGCCGCCGGTGGTATATCCCGAGCGGGTAGCCGAAACGATGGTGGAACTGGCGGTACATCCCCGCCGGTCCGTGCATATCGGAGCCGCGCATGCGCTGGCGGCACCTTACTGGATAGCGCCGGACTGGACGGGCAAGTTGGTCGCCGCACTGGGCAGGCGCTTCCTCCTGCAGTCCGGTCCGCCGGCACCGCCGTCGTCCGGCTCGCTGTTCGAACCTGTCATGGATAGAGGCCGTATTCGTGGCGGGTGGGGAGAGCCGGAACGCTCACGGGCCAAGCGCAACCTGGCGCTGGTGGCGCTGGCAGGGCTGAGCATACTGGCTGTCGTCCGGAACCGGTCCCAGGCTTAGCAGGATCGGCCGGCCTCTCGGCTTCGCCATGGCGGGCGCAATTTCAAGTTGTTGGAGGCAACCCCCGATGCCAGGCCGGCCAAGCGCCCGGAGGCGCGTTTCCTGAAACGGTAGCCGGACGGGTTGAGATTCGGTGCGTTCTCCCGGATTTCGCGCCGCAGGTCACGGCTCGGGAGGGTTCTGTTCTCCGTCAGATAAGGTGGACGTGTAATGAAGCCGTTTGAATGCGAGAGCTGCGATCATCGGCTGGGCTATGTGCCGGAAGTGAACAAGGTAACGGCCGTGGAGCCGGAAGGTGATCTGTGGCAGGCACTGGGGGCACCTGGCAGGCTTCGTCGTCTCTGACTGACTGGCGCCGACAGCGCGACGCCGGCGCCTTCGAGGCCCTGACGCCGGTCAGGAGAGGCCCGAAGACGGCCCCGGTCGACCCATTGGAAGCGGAGTTTTGGAAGCGGAGTTGACGAGCGCGCGCCGGGAGATTGCGCGGCTCGGGCAACGGCTGGAGCGCGCCGAGGCGATCATTCTTTCGAGCGGTGGAACTCCACGCGCTGAAACAGGGCGGCATCGGCCTCTATCGTGACGTTCCCGTATGACCGGCGGTTCCCGGTAGCGGGATCGTGCATGGCGACCGCAACGTAGGGATCGATCCTCACCTTCTCCAGCCCGATGCCTGCATCGCCGCACTCCTCGATCACCACGGCTATCAGGTAAGCTGCGGTCGCCGGCGAGTGGTTCCAAAGTTCCAGGCGCAACGGATCGGGCTCTTTCACGGCCTGAAGCGTGGCGGCGATCTTCAGGGCAAAATCCCTCAGCTCAACCATTGCGCCAGTCTCCGGGCATGATGCCGCCACGCCCTTTATCGTCCCGCATCCAACCGCCGTGAAGCCGTTCCGGCTTCGCGGCCGAAGGATCCTACCGCTGATAAATCCGGTCCAGTACGCAGGCTACATCGACCAGCCGCTCCGCCTCCGGGTCGAAACGCTCCCCCGCGGCCAGACGCTCCGCCCAGTCCGCCGCAGCACGCCCACCCCAGTCGTCCGGCGGCGCCGCAAGCGTTTCCCGGGCAGTGTTGCGGTACCGTTCCGCGATGAAATCGTAGAAGGAGCCGTCTACGTTGCGGAGCGCCACGCCGCCGTCCGTGCCGTAGAAAGTGGCGGAGATCATGGCATCGCAGCCCGCTTGCAGGCGCCATGAGCAGGCAAGCCGCATCGTGGCTCCCGTCGCCAGATCCGCTGTGGCAACCGCGTAATCCTCCACCCGGCCGGCGCGTCCGCCGAGCGGCTCACCGCCCGCGAACAGCTTTCCGGTGACATCGGAAACCAGCGGATAATCCAGTGTCCACAGCGCAAGGTCCACCAGATGCACCCCCAGGTCCATGACGCATCCGCCGCCCGAGAGCGCCGGATCGTAGAACCACGGTTTGTCCGGTCCGTAGGCGTTATGGAAGGTAAGATCCACCGCGTAGATATGCCCCAGCTCCCCGGAGCGCACCACCTCGCGAATACGGCGCATCCCTTCCGTGAAGCGGTATGAAAGGTCGACGCCAAGCAGGCGGTCGGCCCGCCGCGCCGCGCCGACGACGGCTTTCACCTCATCCGCCGTTCGTCCCAACGGCTTCTGGCAGAAGACCGCGGCGCCGCGCTCCAGCGCCCGTATGGACTGCTCCGCGTGCAGTGCGCTGGGCGTGGCGATCACCACCCCATCCAGGTCCATGTCCAGAAGTTCGTCCAGCGTAGCGACGAGCTTCGCGTCCGGTGCCGACCGCCCCGCCTCCGCCGCCGTTTCCGGCGACGGATCGGCTATCGCGACGATGTCGACCTTGTCCGTATTCAGGATCGCGTTCATGCGATGACGGCCGATCCACCCCACGCCCAGGAAGCCAAGGCGCGGGCGGGCCGCGTGAAATGCGGGCGGCGATTCAGGCATGATCCGCGTCATCGCATGGTAACCAGAGCCTTGAGGAACCCATCCGGCCGGTCGCGGGTCGCATCGAGTGCGTCGTCCAGCCGGTCCAGGGGAAAGGTGTGGGTATAAAGGGAGCTCGGGTCGAGACGCCCGGATGCCACCGCCGCGACGGCTTCCCGGATACCCTGCATATAAACGCCGCGGTCGCGCTCGTGCGCATTGATCACATCGAGGCCGCGCCAGTTCCAAAGCCACATGTTGACTTGGCGCGGCCCATCCTGGTGGTATCCGGCGACGATCAGCCGGCCACGCTCGCGGGTCAGCTCGGCAGCGAGATCGAGCGGCCACTGCTTGCCCACCGCCTCGATCACGCGGTCGCAGAAGACGCCGCCGGTCAACTCCTTCACCCGCTCGATGATCCTGTTATGGTCGTCCATCGGGATGGTCTCGGCGGCGCCCATGGCGCGGGCCACGTCCAGCGAGAAGGGGCGGCGCGAGATCGCGATGACCCGCGCGCCGGCGTCGGTGGCCAGCCGGGTAAGGATAGCGCCCAGGAAGCCGATCCCGACGATGCCGATCGTCTGTCCCGGTTCGATTTCGCTTCGGCGGAAGATGTTCATGGCGCAGCCGAGAGGCTCGCCGGGGAAAGGCTGCCCCGCGAGGCTGTCCGGCAGGACGACCACGGCGTCCGCATCGGCCAGATCGTACTCGGCATAGCTCTTATACGAGAGAGCCGCAACCCGGTCGCCGACCGATATGCCTTCGACCCCGTCCCCGACCGCGTCCACCACGCCCCATCCTTCGTGTCCGAGGGCGCCCGGTTCGGTGGGGAACTGCATCCAGTCCGGTCCTGACCACGGCGTCAGGTTGGAAGCGCACACGCCGCATCCCTCCAGCCGTACGCGCACCTGACCGGCGCCGGGATGGGGAAGCTCGGACTCCTTCACCTGGATTTGCCCGGCTCCGGCCAGAACCGCCGCACGCATCGAGCCCGTCGAGGCGACCTTCCCGTCCATCGTAGCACTACCCTTCAAATCCCTCTCCATCAATGCACACGGCACGGATAGACAAGGTCTGATGGGCCCATATGTTCATCATTGTGTCGCCGGCAGCGTTGCCGCGGCCATCGCTTCATGACGGCGAAGCTCTTTCCATCGGTGACAACCGCATCGCCGGTGCAGGAAACCGGGCTTCGGCCAAGCGAAGGATCAGGGCCTGCCGTCAGATCACATGCCTGGCGATATGACGCCAAGCCCTTGGTCCGTCGACCTGCCTCACCCTGCCGCCCGGCAAGCGCTCGGCCGGTAGCTTGATGTAGACGATCTTGCCTCGGTCCGGCTTGTTCTCTACCTGGATCGTCCCGCCATGCCGCTCGACCAGCACTTTCGCGACGAACAATCCCAGGGTAATGTCCTGCCGTCTCCGGGCCATGATGTCTTCGATACGATAGAGCGGGTGCAGGACGCTGGGGGCCACGTCGTGGATATTCCCGGAGCCGTCATCCTCAACCGCGATTTCCAGGGCCTCGCCGACTTTGCCGACCTTCACGGCAACGCGGCCGTTGTTCGCCGTGGATTTGACGGCGTCACTCAGAACGTTGATCAGCACCTGTTTCAAGCTTCGCCGATCGGCTGACAGGACAGGCAGCGGGCTTGGAAGGTCAAGCGTCAGCCGGTGCCTTGGCTCCCGCTGCGATAAGCGGACGGACTGGATCGCTTCATCGAGAACCGCGGCCAAAGCGACCGTTTCTTCGTGAAACTCTACCTGCTCCGCTTCAAGTCTCGCCATCTCAAGGATGCTGTCGATCAGTCCGAGAAGCTGCTGGCCGCTGCGAAAGACGGTGGCGCTGCCCTCCTGCCTGCGTGTACCAGGCAGACCGGGAACGGCGTCCTTCAAGATCTGCTCCATGCCGAGGATCGTGTCGAGGGGAGTTTGCAGTTCCTGGCAAACTGCGGCGAGGAACAGCGACTTCGCCCGGCTCGCCGTTTCCGCCGCATCCCTTGAGGCTCGCAGCTTGTCCTCGGCCCGTTTCTGGTCGGTGATGTCGTAGAGGCATCCCGCAAGGCGGACCGGCGCCCCATCCGCGCTCCACGTCGCCTGGGCCTTGATCCGGACCCAGCGTTGGCCGCCGTCCGGCAGCCGGAGACGGCAGGCGACATCGAACGGCTGACGGCTGGCCAGATGTCGATCGAGCACTTCCTCGACCCTCTCCCGGTCTTCGGAATGCAGGAGGTCGTTGAACGTCGTTCCTGGAACCGGCTCCTCTTCCGGTCTCAATCCGGCCATGGTCTTGAGAAGCGGCGACCAGTACAGCGTATCTCGTTCGATGTCCCAGTCCCAGATGCCGATATCGGCCCCCTGCACCGCCAGGGCATGCCGCTCCGCATCGCGTCGGAGAGGTTCATCAACCGGCCGCCGCAAGACGGCGACGGCCGCCAGTCTCGCCAGCCGCCGGGCGACGGCGACTTCCCTGTCATCCGGACGCCGCTTCTCTTCATGGTGGATGGCGAGGATGCCATGGACAGCGTCATCGGCCAGCAGGGGAAACGACCAGCATGTCCTGATGCCTTGGGAAAGCGCGAACTCGCGGAAGGTGCACCATGCGGGATCGGAGAAGATGTCGGCAACGGCCGGTGCTTCTTTCCCCACGGCGTCGGAGCGCCAAGCTTCGGCCGATGGGTCGAAAGGAATCGCATCAGCTGCCATCCCGTATCCGGCAGGCAGACCAGGGCCGGCCGCGCACCGCAGAGGACCGCCGTCATGGCCGGCAAGCAAAACCGAACAGCGGCCCCTCACGATCGAGACATCGGCCAGACGGCAGATGTCTTCGAGGATACCTTCCAGAGGATTCCCGTGTACAAGCGCGTCGAGGATCGATTCTTCGCCTTGTCCCAGGGGATCGCACCGTTTCGCACCGGCATCTACTTGCGTCCATCGACAGCTGGCATGATAGGAATGCCGGCGGGAGTCCTGGATGGCAGGCGGCGTGAAATCTGCTTTTTGCCGAGCCCCAACGTTGCTCGCCCAGATGAACTCTACGCGATCGTTGCCGACATTAAGCCCCATGATGGAGCCTGTCAAAGTGGCCCAAGCCGAGGTGTCCCGGTATGGCGATGGTCTGTCCATGGCTCCCCGAACAGGAGCTGGCGGTACTTCGGGGATGGCTCCGCATCGCATCGGAGGGGAGGTATCCCCGGCATCATCGAACAAGTATGGGGATTGTTCACGGACATTTGCAACGAACATGATGCTACCTAAAAACCAAATACACCTGAGGCATAAGATGTTTTGTCTTCAATAAATTAATAACTATTTACTTGAAGTGACAGCTAGAAAATAGACATATGTTTTCAGAAACCCTAGGAGAGGATTTCGCGGCATCTTTCGGCCGCAGGGGCGATCAAAGAGAAGATCGAGAACATCATGAAAATCAACATCTTAGTTTGGGAAGCTAAAATTTTCCTTTAAGGAGAGAGCGTTCCTAGCTTCGTCGCGTATTCACCTGAAAGTCATACAATAACCATCAGGGTTTTCTTTGCGCTAGGTTGGCGAGTAGCAGTTTCAGGAAGTATTCCTGCTACACTGCGACGGATTTTAGTCTTAGGCTGCATATGACTTATCGAGCCACGGGTCTCTCGTTTCGCAGGGAAGGCCGGTCTCGTTTTTCACCATGTCAGCCGTCGGTTCACGCAGGACCTTATCCCCGCGTCGGTGCCGCCGTTGCAAAGCGGCACGCCTACCAGCAGCTTCCGAAACGATCACTCGATCCTGGCACCGAACTCGTTCACGACCTTCGCCCATTTGGTAACCTCCTTCCGGACATAGCTTGCGAACTCGTCGGGCGTGGCCGGCCGCGCCATCGCCGTGATGACGGCCGAACGCGCACCCAGCGCTCCCGAGATCCCGACGATGCGGGAGAGCGGCTTGCCGGCCTTGGCGCCGAATCGGTCGGCAATACCCCCGCCGAGTTTGCCGAGGTCATCGCCTGCGAGGTGACGCGGTGGCGCGAAGTCGTTCGGACGACGGGCGTGAAGGTGGAGTGAGGCTGGTTGGGGCAGGGCCGGAAAGAGCGGAGCTTCAGGCGCATGGCGGAGGCAAGCGCATCGCTGGCCTCCGCCATGCGCTGCTGGGCGGCGTGATCGTATAGGAATCCATCCGCGTCTCTCCCGTTATCGGGCGTCTTTTCGAGCGTGTCGCCGGGCTTTCAGCCAAGCGGCCAATCGGCCAGCTTGCCCATGGGGTCGCGAGGCAGCGTCGCGCCGACGGT
>NZ_JCACHA010000808.1:0-9198 GCF_059503625.1 Skermanella sp. | reverse complement strand
GACCGGTGAAGACGCTGCTGCCGTAGGTCGGTCTAGAGCGAAGCGGCAGCCGACAAGCAGGCGCGTCTATGTCGGCTGCCGCTTCGCTCTAGACCGACCTACGGCGTGAGCTGATCCACATCTCGGACATCGACCCGACGCCCCTGCTGGACAGCCCGTCGCCCGACGACGCGGTGCCGGCAATCCTGTGCCGGAACGGCAGTACTCGCCAGAACATCCGGCGCATATTGATGCGCTTGGCCGAACTCGATCCCGGTAGGCGGCGCTACGCAGCTCCCGGCGGGATCGGATCGAGCAGCCTCGGGTTCGATATCGCGAGCCGCGCCCGCGTCAGCTCCCACAGCTCCTTGCGCAAATCCGCCTGACGATCCGGCGCATCGTAAGCTCCGGCGTCGATATCGCTGCACAGCTGAGGGATTCGAGCTTCCAGGGCCGCATCCGGCTTGGCCGCCAGCTCGCGTTCCGCGATGCCGAGAGCGTTCGCGATCATCAGCGCTTCGAAGCGCCGTTCCGCCGGCACGGCGGGCAGGACGGAGTCGCGGAAGGTCCGGAGCGCTATGCTCACCAGCCCGCGTGCATCGGGTTCGTCGTTGATCATGCGGTCCTCCCGAAAAGGGTGCGTCCGGCCAGCGAGTCAAGGTGCCGCAGCAAGTCCTGTTCGATCTCCGGCAGCATCCGGCCGGTTAGCGCCAGTTCGATCGACGGTTCCGTGCCGGAGGTGTGGCGCATCCCCTGTTGGATCGCGACCGCCGCCCAGCGCAGATAGGCCGCCGTCTCCCAATAGGCGATGGCTTCCTCATCGACCCGGCGGCCCGCCGTCTCTTCATAGCCGGCGTAGAAGTCGGCGCGCTCGGACAGCCCTCCGGCCTCGCGTCCAGCCTGCCCGAACCGCCACGACGCGGCGCAGAACCACGCCAGATCCTCCATGGGATCGGACCAGCCGGCGAACTCCCAATCGATGATGGCTGTCAGCCGACCCTGATCGACCATGTAGTTGCCGGTCCGGTAGTCGCGGTGGCACAGCACGATCTCACCCGCAGGCGGAGCGTGCAGCGTCAGCCACCGCAGCCCAAAGGCCAGGACAGGGTCCGTTCCGGCGAACCGCCCCATCCAGGTCCGGTAATCGCGCTCGCACTGCATCGCCGGCGACGGGTCCGGCATCGGCAGGAAGTCGAGTCCGGCAGTCCCCGGCTCTATCGAGTGGATCAATCCCAGCTGACGCCCCATCTCGCGCGCCAATTCCCGCTGCGGCTGCTCCGCCTTGACCACCTTGCGGCCGGCGGCCACTCCCCGCGCCCGGCGCATGATATAGAACGGCGCTCCCAGCAGCGCGTCGTCGGCACCCCCGGCATCGCTGATGAACAGCGGCTCGGGCGCCAGCGCACCGGCGGCGAAGGCCGCGCGCAGCACCATGGCCTCCTGCGCCTTGCCCAGGCTGGCCGAAACGCCGGTCGCCGAACCGGTGCGAAGCACCGCCTCATGGCGCCCGGCCAGCGCGCCGCCCTCGATCTCCAGCGTCACCGCGAGGTTGAGGGAGATGGCGCCGCCGCTCAAGGGACCCTCGTCCACCACCGTCACCCGCTCGGCGCCGGACTTCACGGCGATCCAGGCTTCCAGCCGGGGCAGCCGCGTCTCGTCGAGCAGGCGGGCTTCCGCCGTCACGACCAGCTCCAGAAGCGGTCGCCCTCGCTCAGGTAAGATCGGCTCAGCACCATCTTGTGAACCTCCGAAGCACCGTCGACCAGCTTGGCCTGCCGGGCGTAGCGGTAGATCCACTCCAGCACGGTGTCCTTGGAATAGCCCCGCGCCCCGCAAAGCTGGATCGCGGTATCGACCGCCTTGAACAGCGTGTCCGCGACCTGAACCTTCGCCATCGAGACTTCCTTGCGGGCGAAGCCGCCCCGGTCCAGCTCGTTTGCCGCCTTCATCACCAGCAGCCGGCCGATCTCGATCTGCATCGCGGCCTCGCCCAGAAGCCACTGGACGCCCTCATGCTCGGCAAGCTTGGTCCCGAAGCTGTCGCGCTCCTTCACGTACTCGCCGGCGATCTCCAGGCTGCGCTTGGCAAGCCCGGTCCAGCGCATGCAATGGGTCAGGCGCGCCGGTCCCAGGCGGATCTGGGTCACCTTCAGCCCGTCGCCGATATTCATCAGGACGTTCTCGTCAGGGATCTCCAGCCCGTCGAAGATCAGTTCGCAGTGGCCGCCGTGTTCCTCCGGTCCCATGATCGGGATGCGGCGGACGATCTCCCAGCCCGGCTGGTCCTTGTAGAACAGGAAGGCGGTCAGACCCTTGCGCGCATCGTCGGAGGTCCGGGCGATCACGATGAAGTGCTCGGCCTCTCCCGCGCCCGTGATGTACCACTTGCGGCCCCTGATGACCCAGCGGTCGCCCTTGCGCTCCGCCACCGTCTTCATCATCGACGGATCGGACCCGCCGCCGGGATGCGGCTCGGTCATCGCGAAGGCGCTGCGGACCTTGCCGTCGATGATGGGCTGAAGCCAGCGCTCCTTCTGAGCGTCGGTCCCGATCTTGTTCAGCACCATCATGTTGCCGTCGTCGGGCGCTGCCGAGTTGAAGCAGACCGGCCCGAAGATCGACCGGTTCATTTCCTCGTAGCAGGCCGCCATGCCGACCAGCGGCAGGCCCTGCCCGCCCCGCTCCTTCGGCATCTGGAGCGACCACAACCCTTCGGCCTTCGCCTTGGCGCGCAACCGCTCCAAGGCGGCGTGGCCGATGTTCTCGTGCTCGTCCCAGTTGGCGCGGTCAGCCTCCACCGGCAGGATCTCGCGCTCGACGAAGGAGCGGACCCGCTGGCGATAGTCCTCGATCTCGGGCGACAGGGAAAAGTCCATCGCGAAGCACCCCTCGGCTACAAGCAAACGGTTAAAGCGAACTCACGAGATGACCGCCGTCCACGGCGATCACCGAGCCCGTCATGTACGATCCGGCATCGGAACACAGCAGCAGCAAGGGACCGTCCAGCTCTTCCAGCCGGCCCAGCCGGCGCTGCGGAATGCGCCGGATCAGCGCCTTGCCGGCATCGGACGCGAAGAAGTCCTGGTTCAGTTCGGTCTCGAGATAGCCGGGACACAGCGCGTTGACCCGGATGTCATGGCGCGCCAGTTCCAGCGCCATCGCCTTGGTCAGGGTGACGAGACCGCCCTTGGACGCGATATAGGAGGACACGTGGCCGGCGACCCGCATCCCCAGGATGGAGGCGATGTTGACGATCGAACCGCCCTTGCCGCCGTCGCGCATCCGCTTCGCCGCTTCCTGGGCGACCAGGAAGCAGCCCTTCAGGTTGGTATCGACCACCTTGTCCCAGGCGTGCTCGTCCATGTCCAGGAACGACGCGCTCGCCGTGACGCCCGCGTTGTTGACCAGGATGTCCAGTCCGCCCAGCGCCTCCGCCGCCTCGCCGACCGCACGGCGGACCGATGCGGCGTCGGTGACGTCCAACTCGACCACGACGGCGGTACCGCCTGCCCCGGCGATTGCGGTCCGCACTTCATCAAGGCTGCCGGTACGCCGGGCCGCAAGCGCCACCCGAGCCCCGGCTTTGGCCAGGACGCCGGCGAAATGGCGGCCGAGGCCGCTGGAGGCGCCGGTCACCAGCGCCGCCTTGCCATCGAGGTTGAAATTTCCCGTCACGCTCAAAGCCCCTCCTCCCAGTCCGTCTTCTTCGCGGTTATAAAAAACGAGCGAGCGCTCGATATATAAACTACAGCGCTTCGCCGTACAACGGGCTATGATCGGTCGGCCCTCTCGAACTAAACACCGACGGAGACGAAATGAGCACCTTGCCGGAGTTTCAGGAGCGGTTCGACCTGTCGATGGAAGCGCTGTGCGCCCGCATGCTGGAACGCCACAAGGCCACCATCCGCATCCGCAAGCCCGCCGTCGCCATCGCCAACCTTGCCCGCATCGTCGATACGACGCTGACGCTCGCCAACGCCAAGGGCTTCCATTCGATGAGCCTGCGCGACCTGACGGAGCACACCGGCCTCAGCATGGGCGCGCTCTACGCCTATTTCGACAGCAAGGACACGCTGCTGATGATGATCCTGGGACAGGTCGTCGGGGCGGTCGAGGACGTGCTGACGCACCCGCCGCCGGGCCTGGAAAGCGATCCCGCCGCCCGCCTGCGCTGGCTGCTGGAAACGCACCTGTACCTGACGGAGACGATGCAGCCCTGGTTCGTCTTCGCCTATATGGAAGCGAAGGCCTTCCCGCGCGAAGGCCGCGACCTCGCCGTCGCCAGCGAGTTGACCACCGAACGCCTGCTGGCCGAAGCGCTGGAGCAGGGAGCACGCGCCGGTCTCTTCCGGATCGCCGATGTCGAGATGACGGCCGCCCTGATAAAGCCGCTGCTTCAGGACTGGTACGTCAAGCGCGCCAAGTACCACCGGCGCGGCATCGCGCCGGAACGCTACGCGCAGTCGGTCATCGATTTCGTGGAAGCGGCGATCCGCCCCTCGCGCTGAGCCTTCAGCCGGGCGACGAAGATATCAGATGCTCCGCAGATATGCTTGCGCGCCAGCATTTCGGCGGCGTCCCCATCGCCCTTGCAGACGGCGTCCAGGATACCGGCATGCTCGTCCCAGAGAGCACCGGGCACGCTGTCGCCTTCGCGCAGCACCTCACCCATCACGCGCCGCAGATAGTCCCAGTGCGGCTTGGTCGTCTCCGCGATCAGCGGATTGCCGGAAAGCTCGTACAGGAAGCAGTGGAACCGGGTGTCCATCTCGATCTGCTGTGCTACGGACCCGCTCTTTATCGCCTCCCTGCCCTGCGCGATGATCGCAGGGCCGTCGATCCGGGCACGCGCCGCGCCGTTCTCGGCCGCCATGCGGCACGCCAACCCCTCCAGCACCGAGCGGATCTTGTAGAGGTTGCGGGCATGGTCCTCGTCCAAGGCCGCCACGACGAGGCCGCGCCGGGGAGCGTCGTTGACGAGGCCATGGCTGCGCAAAAGCAGCAAGGCCTGCTGCACCGGCTGCCGCGACACCCCATACGCTTCGGCCAGTTCGTCCTGGATCAGCCGCGAGTTCGGCGGCAGCTTCCCTTCCGTGATCTCGGTCAGGATCGCGTGATAGACCTGCTCGACAAGCCGGGGCTGGGGAGTGAGAGCGCGCATGGGTTCCTCAAGCTGATTTCCCGACGGGAAAACCGTCCAGGAATTTCTACGTCATCGTGACAAATTAGCGCGAACCTTCCTATGCAAGAATCTTCTAATTCCGAGTTCAGAATACAGTTTTCGTATCAAAAGAAACTATATGTGGCGATGCAGCAAATAAATCTTCAACTTTCCCGCTAACGAAGCATTAACGAACCTTGAAGAGTCTTCGAATTCGGAATACCGTATTCGAAAATGGGCGTCTAGAGCTAGACTCCAAGCGCCTTATGAAAGAAAAAGATAAAATAGTATTGGGAGGAAACATGCCCGGCCCCCAAACCCGGATCGATGGCAAGCCGTGTGACGGCCCCATGGGCGAAAGTCCCCTGAACGAAGGACTTCAGCGGCGTCAGGTACTTGCCCTTGGATCGGCGGCGGTGGCCGCCTGCTGCTTCGGCGCCTGCGGTTCCGCCCTGGCCGCCAATCCCGCCCCGGCCGCCGAGCGGCCGCAGAAGGGCGACTGGCTGGTCATCGCCGACGAGGGCGAGCAGGAGGGCAAGGTCATCACGCTGGATATGCTGAACGTCGGCGGCGCCATGATGAACGCGTGGCCGGTCGATGCGGAATCCAAGACCACACGGTCGAAATCCCGTTTCAACAAGGTGATCGTCGTCCGGGTCGAGCCCGGCAAGCTGGACGAAGCGACCCTTGCCAAGTCGGTGGACGGCGTCATCGCCTTTTCCTCCGTCTGCACCCATCAGGCCTGTGCGGTGACAGGCTGGATACCCGAAGACGCCATGCTGGCCTGTCCGTGCCACGGATCGCTGTTCAGCGTCGGCGAAGGCGGGAAAGTACTGGGGGGACCCGCGCGAAAGCGTCTGCCGATCCTGCCGCTGGCGGTCGATGCCGACGGCATGCTGACGGTGGCCGACGCTTTCACGGCCAAGGTAGGACCTGCCGCCCAGACATAAGGGAAACAATAAAAACTGGGAGAGAAACGATGTCCAAAACAAGGAAACCGGGGCGCAAACTGCTCCCTGTGCTGGCGCTGGCGTGCCTGGGTGCGGTAACGTCGCTGCACGGCGCGTCGGCGCAATCGACCAAGCCGACGGAATACAAGCCGGTCACCGACGAGCGGCTGGCCAACCCGGAGCCGGAAAACTGGCTGCAATACCGGGGCAACTACAAGGGCTGGGGCTATAGTCCGCTCGACCAGATCACCAGCACCAATATCGGCCGCCTCACCCCCATGTGGAGCTATTCCACCGGCAAGCTGGAAGGCCATCAGGCGCCGCCCATCGTCAACAACGGCGTGATGTTCGTCAGCACGCCGGGCAACCAGGTGATAGCGCTCGACGCCAAGTCCGGCGATCTCCTCTGGACCTACAAGCGCGAGCTGCCGGAAGAACTGGTCCAGCTTCACCCGACCAACCGGGGCGTCGGGCTCTACGGCGACAAGGTCTATCTGGCGACCCTGGACGCCTGCGTCGTGGCGCTGAGCGCCAAGACCGGCGAGCAGCTTTGGGAGAAGTGCATCGCCGACTGGAGCGACGGCTACTACATGACGCTGTCGCCGCTGATCGCCAAGGGCAAGGTGATGGTCGGCGTCTCCGGCGGCGAGTTCGGCATCCGGGGCTTCGTCGCCGCCGTCGATGCCGAAACCGGCGAGGAGGCCTGGAGGACCTATACGGTTCCCGGCCCCGGCGAACCCGGTCATGAAACCTGGAAGGGCGATGCCTGGAAGACCGGCGGAGCGCCCGTCTGGATTCAGGGCAACTACGATCCCAAGACCAATCTCGCGTATTTCGGCACCGGCAACGGCGGCCCCTGGATGCCGGACACCCGCCCCGGCGACAACCTGTACGCCACCTCGGCGCTCGCCCTCGACGTCGATACCGGCGCCATCAAGGGCCATCACCAGTACCACTGGAACGACGCCTGGGACTGGGACGAGGTTTCCGCCCCGATCCTGGTCGACATCGAGCGCGACGGCAAGACCGTGCCGGCCATGGTCCATGCCGGCCGCAACGGCTATCTCTGGACGCTGGAGCGCCATGCCGACGGCAAGATCGGCTTCATCGACGGCAAGCCGTACGTCAATCAGAACGTCTTCACCGGCCTCGACCCCAAGACGGGCCGTCCGAGCTACGATCCGGCCAAGATCCCCGGCACCAACAAGAAGCTGGCTTTCTGCCCCGGCCTGTGGGGCGGCAAGGACTGGCCGCCGGAAGCCTACAACCCCAAGACCGGGATGCTCTACATCCCCGCCAACGAAAACCTGTGTTCCGAGTTGGGCGGCGTTCCGATCACCGGCCGGGCGCCGGGCGAGCTTTACATCGGCGTCACGATCGACGAGATCCTGTCCAGCCTGCGCTTCCGCGAGGGAGTCGATGCCTCCAAGCCGGTCGAGATCGGCCAGATCCAGGCCTGGGACCTCAAGACCGGCAAGAAGGCCTGGACCCACTCGTTCCAGGACACCGCCAACTGGGGTCCGCTGCTGACCACCGGCGGCGATCTGGTCTTCGGCGGCGGCACCAGCGACCGCAAGTTCCGCGCCTTCGACGCCAAGACCGGTAAGGTCGTCTGGGAAACCCGGCTCAACTCCGGCGTCACCGGCGTTCCCTCCACCTACATGGTCGACGGCGTGCAGTACATCGCCGTGCAGGCCGGCTGGGGCGTCGACGCCGAACGCATGATGGGCGGCATCGACGGGCTGCTGCCGGAAGACCGCCGTCCGCCCAAGATGACACAGGGCGGCGTGATCTGGGTCTTCGCCCTTGGCAAGGACCAGTCCAAGCAGCAAGCCGCAGCTCAGTAAAGGGAGAGCGAGGGATGCCAAAGTCGATAACCTCCGGCCTGCTGATCTTCGGCACCCTCGCACTGGCGTCCTTCGGGACGCCGGCCCTGGCGCGGGACCTGCCGAAGACCCCCGATGAGCTGATCTCCACCGTCTCCCAGGCGATCGCCGAGCGCGACATGGCCGTGTTCGAGGATCTGGTGAACTGGAAGGACGCGCGGAAGATCCGGAAACGGGTGGTCAGCTACCAGATCCGAACCACCTTCGGCCGCCCGATCCGCTCGATCGCGCTGGAAGACTTCCCGGCCGATGGATTGAAGGAAACGGAGAGCCGGGGCACCCAGAAAGCCAACATGGCCGTATCGCACCGGCTGCGCGTCATCTTCGACGAGCCGCCGGGGGAGTCGGGCATTCCGCCGACCGACGTGTTCCTGATCGGCAAGGAGCAGGACGTCTACCGGATAGCACTGGTCAACCCGGTGCCAAGGAAAGACGACGACTGAACCAGCGGGAGCGGGGCCGGGCCGACCGGCCCGGCTGCGCTCCCGCACTGCGGACCCTTGCATTCCATGCAACCCTGGGAACGATTTGATTAGATTGCTAATTCAGTCTGAATTAATACATTCATCAGTGCAGCAGCGATGCTGTAACGCACTTCTTGGGCGTTTCCTCCCTAAACTCGGGCTGCGGTTTTCCGCAGCCCTTTTTTCATTCTTTTCAAGCTTCTAGTAGGTGACTTGCTCTCGGATTTTGCCGATTGTAGCCCATGGCGTAACTCGAAAATATTCCTTCTGTAGCCACTTTTTTGATCTAGGCCCCCGAATCCCTTTAATTGTACCGTATTATATAATATTGATGGAATTATTACCGGTGGGGATTTGGCCAGTAAGTCGGACGCCATGCAGCGATGATCATCTTCGAGACTTTCCGGTTCCCCGAGGGCACGACCCCGAACATCTCTGCCGCCCAATACATCGGCGACCAATGGACTGTCCAGATCGCCTAGGCGGTCAGCCGGTTGGCCGCGATGCAGAAAACTGGTTCAACCCGCTGAGTCTGGTCAAGCGGGTGCCAGAGGTCGTTCCCGATTACCGGTATCGAAACTGCCTATCAACGATACGGTGGCCAAGGTACTGAAAAACCGGACGCTGACGAACCTGTACAACGATATACCGACATGGTTGCAGGACCTGCACGCCGATTTAAATCAGACAGTCGCGGCGGCCTATGGATGGTCCGAAACGATTTTGATGGACGCCGCCCAAGCGAAACTACTCGACCT